>JAGBXB010000117.1 GCA_017629515.1 Lentisphaeria bacterium
CAGACGGCAGTCAATACCTTCTTTGGCGGCTTCCAATACTGCTTCTTTGGCATTGATCCCTACTGTTCCGGTAAAGAGAACAGTAAGATCTTTCCCCTCTTTCACCTGGGCGGAACCGCCGATTCTGAAATCAACGGCTTTTTCGTGAATATCTTTTTCCCCTTTATAACCGCAACGGTAATAGACGGGCCCATTATAAGCCATCATTGCCTTGACCGCTTCTCTTGCTTCGGGAATATCACAGGGGGAAAGACAGACCATATTGGGCAGTGCCCGCATTACGGCAAGGTCTTCTGTGGAGTGATGGGAGATCCCCAGAGGACCATAGGCAAGACCGCCGCCGATAATAACGATCTTTACATTGGCATTGTGGTAACATACATCATTTCTGATCTGTTCAAAGCAGCGCAATGTGGGGAAGTTGGCAATAGAATAGGTAATGGCGATATTTCCTTCCATTGCCACGCCGCAGGCTACGCCTGTCATATTCTGTTCCGCCACACCGCAGTTGATGAAACGGTCGGGGAATGCGTTGGCAAAAGGTTCGATTTCCCCGTAACCGATATCGGCAAGGATCATAAAAACTCTGGGATCTGCGTGTGCGATCTTCAAAAGTTCTTCATTAAATGCTTTTCTCATATTCCCTTCTCCAATTCTGCTTTTGCGTTTTCATAGATTTCTTCCGTGATTCCCCCATAGTGCCAGCGGTAATCATTTTCAAAGAGGCTCACCCCTTTGCCTTTTACCGTACGGCAGATGATGCAGGAAGGTTTCCCTTTGACAAGGGGCAAGTTGGAAAATGCTCTTTCCAGGGCGGCGTAATCGTGTCCGTCAACGGTAGTTACTTCCCACCCGAACTCTTTGAGTTTCCGGTCAAATGGTTCAAGGTCGATAATATCCTGACTTCTGCCCAGAGCCTGCAAACGGTTGTAGTCCACGATCATGGTAAGATTGTCCCATGCGTGCTGTCCGGCAAGCATGATGGCTTCCCAGGTGGAACCTTCATTGCAGTCCCCGTCAGAAGTTATACAGATGATTTTATGGGATTTTTTTGCCTGTTTTGCCGCCATTGCCATACCGCAGGCAACAGGGAGTCCATGCCCCAGAGAACCGGTGGAAAATTCCACGCCGGGGACGTGGTGGGAGATGTGACCGGAAAGTTTTCCTGCATCTTTGTAATAGGTATCCAGCCACTCTTTGGGGAAGAACCCTTTTTCCGCCAGCGTGGCGAAAAGGGCGGCTCCGCCGTGACCTTTACTGAAAAGCAGACGGTCGCGATCGGCTTTGTCCGGGTTGGCGGCATCCACATTGAGGATGCGGTTGTAGAGGACAGCAAGGATATCTGCTGCGGAAAGCATACTGCCAATGTGACCGCTTTCACCGCGGTACACCATTCGCAGACAGTTGAGACGGACGGCTTTCGCCAGTTCTGCACAGTCTTTAAACATTTTTTTTCCTTTCGTTGTATTTTTTATAAACTTGAAAATATTGAAAAGTATCCGTTGAAGATGCTTTTTTATTTTCCTTCCACTGCTTTGGCAAGATCTCCGCAGATGGTGATTCCTCCATCGGCAGTAATGATGGAACCATTGACATACGTGGAGTCATCACTGGCAAGGAAGAGAGCCAGATTTGCCACTTCCTCCGGAGTACCCCAGCGGCGCAGAGGGGTACGCAGATTGATGAAGGTAAAGGCATCGAAATCAGGGCCGTCGGGATTGGACTGTTTTACCATATCCGTAGCAATGGCGGCAGGTGCGATACAGTTTGTACGGATCCCGTATTTACCGTATTCCACCGCCAGGGAGCGGGTGAGGGATACTGTCGCCCCTTTGGTTGCCGTATAGGCATCACATTTGGGGATACCGATGACCCCGGCACTGGATGCGGTATTGATGATGGTGCCTTTTCCTCTTTTCTGCATCATGGGAATGGCAAAGTGACAGCAGTTGAAAATGCTGTTGAGATTGATCCCGAGGACTTTCTGCCATGTTTCCGGGGCGATCTCGGTAAGGATACCATCTTTTCCGGCAAGATAGACTGACGCATTGTTATACATTACATCCATCATTCCGTCATTTTCTTCTGCAATAATGTCAAATGCCGCTTTCACAGATTCATAGGAAGAGACATCGCATTTCAGAAATTTTGCCTTTCCTCCTGCTTCTTTAATGGAATTTTCCGCATCCATACCGCTGGCATCATCAAATTCCAGAATGTAAACGAATGCGCCTTCCTTTGCAAAAAGTTCCGCTCCTTTTCTGCCGATACCTTTCCCGGCACCGGTGATCACACATACTTTGTCTTTCAATCTCATATATACCTCCTTATTTTGTAAAATATTTATTCAAACTGTACAATGCCGCACCGGCAGGGGCATCGGATTTGCCGATATCGCCGCAGGAAATATCCAAGGTTTCCGCAAGAGAAGAAAGCATATTTTCTTTTAAAGATTTGCGGAAACAACCCATATAAATATCTTTTTCATCCTTTACTTCACTTCGCAGAACGATCCTGTTTATTCCGGTGAATCCGGCAAGATCCGCCACCGCTCTTCCCAGAGAAGAGCCCCCCTCTTCCAGCAGTTGACAACTGAAATGATCCCCCTCTTCCGCAAACTGGATAAGTTCCTGCAAGGTAATGTTTTTACTCTTCCTGTTCTTTTTATTTCCTTCAAGAATATACCGCATCAGAAGTCCATCCGCAGAAGAAATACTTTCCAGACACCCCCGTTTGCCGCAGGAACATAAAGGACCATCCTCTTTGACCCTTATGTGCATCTCCCCGGATGAGGGCAGGTACTCCCGCAAAAAATTCCCGTGCAGGACAAGGGATGCGCCGATCCCCCCTTTGACAATGATATAAATAAGGTTTTCCAGCTGTTTTCTGCCTCCGTGGAAAATATCCATATAGCAGCCTGCATCCGAACGGGAAAGAACTTCCACATGACAGGCAAATTGTTTCTGCAATACTTTTCTTATCTCCTGCCCTGCCCAATCTTTCACATGGGCAGCATAAATACTTTTGCCGCTTACCGGATCAAATATCCCCACATCCGCCAACCCCAGTGACGCAAGGCGTGCCTTTTTATTTTTATCCACCAGTTCCTTTTGGAAGGAAGAAAGTTTTTCAAGGATCAGGGAAAGTCTTTGGCTTCCTCCAAGAGTTGCCGGCAGAATACACTGTCTTCTTTCCAGCTCTTTTCCTGCGCCGTCCATAAGGGTCATCACCAGAAAATCCGGCAGATGTTCCGCACCGATACACATAAATTTTTCCGGCACAAGTTCCAGACGCACGGAACGCTGTTTACTCTGATCTTCTTTCCGGATCATTCCTTCTTCCAGCAGGCAATCGCAGGCGGCAACAATATTATTGAGCCGCATCCGCAAAGATTTCATGATCTCCTGACGGATGGCACTTTTGTTCTGATATAAATAATAAAGGATCGCCTTTTTTACATCCATTACCCGCTCCGGAAAAGAATTTTTTTCTTAATTATCACTGATAATATAACAGACAAAAACGAAATGTCAAGAAAAAAGGAGGATTTTTATTTGGAAATGACGAAAATGGCGTTGGAGGCAAAAAGATTGGGACAGACCGGCGCAAGAAAACGCAGAAAATCCCTGTGCTGGGAAACCGGAAGCTCTTTCAGAATTTTTATCCCTTTTTCTCTGCACATATCCCGGAAGTCCGAAAGCATCCCCGGATGGATATTGGGCGTATCATACCATTTCAACGGCAATCGTTTTGTGACCGGCATGTGACCTTTGAGCATCTGCATACGCGCATCCAGCTGACCGAAATTCATAATGCTGATAATGCCTTTTCCGCCAATACGCAGCATCTCCTGCAAAATAAGGTCAGGCCGTTTGACTGCCTGCAATGTCCGGCTCAATATCACATAATCGTAACTGGCATCCGCAAAAAGGGAAAGCGGCTCATTCAAATCCGCCTGGATGACCGGCACTCCCCTTTCCATACACTGGATCAATTTTTCCTGATCCAGTTCCACCCCCATGATACGGGCGTTTTTCCTTGCTTTCAATACCCGGAGCAATCTGCCCGAACCGCAGCCCAGATCCAGAACTTTGGCGTTTTCCGGGATCATATCTGCGATCATTACCAGGTCACTGCGGGAAAGGATGGGTTCAGAATCACTGGGATTATGGGCTATCTTCATTATTTTCCCTCCTTTTCCTTATAAATATTATCAAGGAAATTATCCACAAGTTTCCCCAGAGTCTCATATTCCAGAAGAAACGCATCGTGGCCGTAATGGCTCTTGATGTCACAATAAGTCACATCATTGCCGTTTTCCAGAAGCAATCTTGTAAGTTCCTTTGCCTGATAAGGCGGGAACAGCCAGTCACTGGAAAAAGAGACCACAAGGAAAGGACATTTCACCTTTTCAAAAACTTTATGCTCATCCCCGTCTGCAGAATCCGAAACATCAAAATAATCTATGGCACGGGTTATATACAAGTAGGAATTTGCATCAAAGCGTTCCACAAAACGGGTACCCTGATGGTTCAGATAACTTTCCACACTGAAATCCATATCGAACTTGAAGGAATAATCTTCCGCTGTCTGCAATTTGCGTCCGAATTTCCGGCTCATGGATTGATCGCTCAAATAGGTCACATGGGCAAGCATACGGGCTATGGAAAGCCCTTTCTGGGGCTGTTCCGTATAATCTCCATTGTTCCATGTGGGGTCGGACATGATCGCTTCCCTGCCGATCCAGTTGAAGGCAATAGACTGGGGGGAGATCTTGCTGGATGTGGCTATGGCAAGACAGCTTTCCACCACATCCGGATAAGAAATGGGCCACTGGATGGCAAGCATACCGCCCATGGAGCCTCCGGCAACAGCAAGAAGTTTCTTTATGCCGAGATGATCAATAAGATGTTTCTGTGCCCGTACCATATCAGAAATGGTAATCACAGGAAAATCCATGTGATAAGGTTTTCCCGTATCCGGATCAGGAGAACCCGGCCCGGTAGTACCGGAACAGCCGCCGAGAATATTGCTGCAAATAATAAAAAACTTATTTGTATCAAAAGGTTTCCCGGGACCAACCATCTCTTCCCACCAACCGGGTTTTTTATCCGCTGCGGTGTGGTATCCGGCAAGATGGGCATCTCCGGTAAGAGCGTGTTCCACAAGGATCACATTGCTTTTATCGGCATTGAGCGTACCATACGTTTCAAAGCGGATGGTCACATCCCGTAAAGTTCTGCCGCAATCCAGTTCCAGAACTTCACCAGGCGCAAAATGAAAATCCTGCGACTTGACCAATCCCACAGAACCGGGAGGGAATATTTTTTCCGTTGTGGTGTTTTCTTCCATCTTATTTTCCTATGTGCTTTTTACCGGAATTTACCGGAATATACCGTAAAAGAAAAAGACCCGGGAGAACCGGGCCTTTATTCATTTTCTCAAAGAGATTTTCCACTGAGGGCTTTCAATGCTTCAATATATTTTGTCCGGGTCTTTTCCACGATCTCCTGGGGCAGTTCCGGCGCAGGCGGAGTTTTGTCCCAATCCAGACTTTCCAGATAATCACGGACAAACTGTTTGTCCAAACTGGGGGGACTGCAATCCAGTCTGTAATCGGCTTTCGGCCAGAAACGGCTGGAATCGGGGGTGAGAACTTCGTCAATAAGAATGATCTCGCCATTGAGTTCACCGAACTCAAACTTGGTATCTGCAAGGATGATCCCGCACTTTTCCGCATGGGAAGAAGCATCCTGATAGATCCTTATGGCATAATCGCTGATTTTTGCAGCTTTTTCTCTGCCGATGATCTCACAGGTCTGTTCAAAGGAGATATTTTCATCATGTCCTTCATCCGCTTTGGTGGAGGGGGTGAAAAGAGGTTTCTCCAATTTTGCAGCCTGATGATAACCGGCAGGCAGAGTTATCCCGCAAACCTGACCGGTCTTTTTGTAGGATGCCCAGCCGCTGCCGATAAGGTAGCCGCGTACGATACACTCAATGGGAAGGGTCTTTGCCTTTTTTACGATGAGGGAACGCCCTTCAAGGTCTTTTGCCACGCCTTTCAGACTTTCAGGAAAGTCTTTCACGTCGCTGGCAAGAAGATGGTTGGGCATCCAGGAAAGGAGGTCAAACCAGAAAAGAGACATCTGGGTAAGCACTTTACCTTTATCCGGAATACCGTTGGGCATCACACAGTCAAAGGCACTGATCCTGTCGGTCGCTACGAAAAGCAGGGAATCCCCCAGATCATATACATCTCTTACCTTACCTCTGCGGGGGGCACCCAGACCGGGGATCTCCGTAGAGAGAAGCGCTCCATTTGCATCGTATTTCATGGCAGAATCTTACCCTATTTTGGTGATTTCCACTTTGGTGAGTTCCTGACGGTGACCGATTTTTTTGCGGTAACCTTTGCGGCGTTTCATTTTGAAAGCAACAAGTTTGGGGCCGCGGAAATGGGCAATGATCTTCCCTTCCACTTTGGCACCTTCCACAGTGGGGGTACCGATCTTCATGTCAGCGCCTTCGCCGATAGCGAGAACCTGATCAAAAATAACGGCGGAACCTTCTTCCCCTGCGATGCGTTCGAGGGTAACGATGTCTTTTTCGGCGACTCTGTACTGATGGCCGCCTTTGGCAAATACTGCGTGCATTGTCATACTCCTGATTGTTGTATTGTTGTTTATATCGTTTATATGCTGTTTTTTCTCAAAAAACTTTTGTGAACTATTTAATTTACCACCATTTTTTCATTTTTCAAGTATTTTCAGAAAAAATCAGATTTCTTTCCCTGAAAAAAACTGTTTTCCGGCTTCTTTTTACTCCGCTCTCAATACATCAATGGGGTTCTGCTGGGCGGCTTTCCATGCCGGATATGTCCCGAAGATGATCCCGATAAATGCGGAAATAAACAGGGCAAGAAGAATAAACCAGATGGAAAATGCCACCGGCCAGTTGGCATACTGGGTGACGATCTTGGCAATAAGAAGTCCCAGACAAACTCCGATAAAGCCGCCGATGGAGGTAAGGAAAATAGTTTCAAAGAGGAACTGCCGTATGATATCCCCTTTCTGCGCCCCCAGTGCCCGTCTTGTTCCGATCTCTTTTCTTCTTTCATACACATTGGCAAGCATGATATTCATAATACCTATCCCCCCCACAAGCAGGGAGATCCCGGCAATGGAACTCATAACGATGGTAAAGATATTCTGGGTCTGTTCCCGCTGTTTGAGGATGTCCAGAGGCACCACCATTTCCCAATCCTGGATATTATCGTGTTTTTTATTCAGGAAGGCGGCACTACGTTTGGAGGTGAAGTCGATGTAACTTACATCCAGAACTTTGACCACAAAACAATCATATTCCACAACTTCAATAGAGGTTCTTCCGGCGATCTTCTGGAAAGAGGTTTTCCCGTAAACCGCATCAGAGGCTTCCTTTGTTATAAAGATGGCATCATTGGGGGAACCCAGACCCTGTATGGTGGTTCCTTTGGTATTTTCCATGATCCCCACCACCCGGTAGGCATCATCGCCTACGCCAATGATCTTGCCTACGATCTTTCTGTCCTGAATGGAAAAAAGTCCTCTTCTGGCATTGATCCCGATAACGCATACGTTTCTGTCCCGGTCTGCGGGGGAAAGCCATCTGCCCTGAATGATCTGCGATCTTGTTGCTGCAAGAAAATCATTGGTCACTCCGTAAAGATTCACATTGAGTCTTGTTGTGCCTTTCAGAATGGGTTTTCTGGAATTTCTTGCTGTGGCAATGGTCGCCACATTATCCATGTGCAAGATATGATCCCGGTCGATCTCGGTAAGACCGTAGGTTTCATAATTGCTGTTATTGGTATTATCCGAAAGGTCTTTCCCCATGGGCGGGGGTTTCTTTGTGGAAAGGATGATATTATCCACCCCCATGGACTCGATCTGGGCAAGAGCTTCTCTTTTTGCCCCCTCGGAAATGGAGAGCATGGCAATAACACTGCCCACACCGAAAATGATCCCCAGAGAGGTGAGGATGGAACGGATCTTATGCAGCATAAGATTGGTAAAGGAGAGAGCGATCTGGTCACTTAACTTCATCGGTATCAAACTCCTCTCTTGTATTGTTCACATTATCCACGATCCGCCATTTTCTGCCGTTTCTCAAATAGATGACTCTGTCATATTCCGGTTCATACTGGGGATTGTGCGTCACCATGACGATGGTTGTTCCTGCCTTATGCAGATCATGGAAAAGAGTCATGATCTCATTACCGGTTTTTTCATCCAGATTTCCGGTAGGTTCGTCGGCAAGGATGAAGGTGGGGTTATTGACAAGGGATCTTGCCACGGCAACACGCTGACACTCCCCTCCGGAAAGCTGGGTGGGCCGGTGATCCAGACGGTGGGCAAGACGGACTTTTTCCGCCATTTCCGCAGCGATCTTATGCCTTTTGTGTTTGGCTACTCCTGCGTAAACCATGGGTACTTCGATATTTTCCTGCACGGTAAGGTGGGGAAAAAGATTGAACGCCTGAAAAACAAAGCCGATCTTGATATTGCGGATACGGGTAAGTTCAAAGTCTGAAAGAGTCTCCACACTTATTCCGTCAAGGCGGTAAACCCCGGATGAGGGTTTATCCAGAAGTCCCAGAATATTGAGAAGAGTGGATTTTCCCGAACCGGAAGAACCCATGATCCCGATGAACTCCCCTTTCCAGATCTCAAAATTCACCCCTTTAAGGACAGGTACATCAAAAGACCCTGTATGATAGGTCTTCCGTATATCTCCCAGAAAGAGTGCTTCTTTTCTTGTTTCAGCCATACCGGTACCTGTCAGGAAAATTTTTATTTGGACTGGGGCTGGAAGGGACGGTAGAGATAGACTTCATCCCCCTCTTTCAAGCCGTCAAGGATCTCCACGGCACTGTCGCTGGATTCCCCGATTTTGATAGGCACTTTTTCCGGTCCGGAAAAGGCTTTGCGGTACACAAGGAGCTGACCGCCCTCTTCAAAAACGGCTTCCACAGGTACGGAGATCACATTTTCCAGAATACGGGAGACCACCTCCACCTGCACACTCATACCGCTTACGATCTTGGCATCTTTCTCTTTGAATGCCACTACTGTCCGGTAGATCTTGGGTGTACTTTTATCCCAGGGAATAGTGTGAACCGGCAGGGAGGCAATGGTGATGATACTGCCTTTGAGTTTCACTGTTTCCAGAGATTCCGGTGTAATGATGACTTCATTGCCCACACTGACTTTGGAACGGTACTGTTCCGGCAGATTGACATCCACGATCATCTGGCTCATATCCGGAATGGTGATGATGACCTGTTTTCTTCTGCCGTCCATCCCCACTTTCACTTCCGGATTTCCCCAGATCCTGTCCGGGTCTCCGTAGGTGACGATCCCGTCCACCGGAGCGGTAAGGGTCATCATGGGGATCCAGGAGGAGTGCCTCTGGTACTGCCGTTCATTGTTTCTCAATGTGATTTCAAGGCGGTAGATGGCATTGTCCTTCTGGGTGAGTTTTGCTTCTGTACTTACTTTTGCCTTTTCATATCCCAACCGTGCCTGGGCAAGTTTATTGCGCAGATCTTTGAGTTTATTGGGATAGGTATAACGTTTGAAAAGTTTTTTCTCCAGAAGAGCGGAATTGAGTTTTGTTTCCGCCGCCAATACTTTCTGCCGTTCTTTTTCCACATTCTTCTTGGCAGTTTCCTCTGCATCGGAATCGGCAAAAATACTGTTATCGTAGGTATCTTTGGCTTCCTTGTAGGTTGTTTCCATATCATCCAGATTTTTTTCCGCATCGGAAACGGCAAGGTTCTGGGTATCTCTGTCTCTGGGGCCTTCCAGACGCACATATCTTGTGTAAGCATCCAGACACTCGGTAACTTTATCTTTTGCTGTACGCAATTCTTCCTTGTTGGTACTTACCAATACTTCCCGTTCCGCATGGGCGATTGCAAGGTCTTTTTTCGTCTGTTCGATGGTAAGTTTATAATCTTCCACTTTCAGAAGAAGATCCGCCGTTTCAAACTCTGCGACAACTTCCCCTTTTCTGACTTTCACGTTTTCATCCACAACTTTCACAAGTTTTGTGGAAAAAGGTGCCTGCAAGGCAAGTTTGTGTTTTACTTTTGCATTCACACTTCCCCGCAGAACGATCCCTATGACCATCTGGCCTCTTTTTACAGGATAGATCCTGTCCGGAGCGGAATTTTCGTTCTTTGTTTCCTTTTTCTCCGTTTTTGTACGGCTTTTGTAAAAGAAGAATCCGCCGGCACCAAGCAGGATCACCAGTAAGGAAATCAGGGCGATCTTGATTTTTTTCGACATGTTTTTCATTGTCATTTTCCTTTGGTGCTTTTGCCGGACTCACTCTTTTTTTCTTCTTCCTGAAAGTCCTTTCTTGACCAGCCTTCGGCAGAGGTATCAAAAAGGGCTTCCCACAAAGCATCCGGATCCTGCAATATTTTCATACTGAAAAAACTTTTCTCATTCTTTGTCTCTTTTTTGTTCTGGGACTTGAACATGGTTTTGGAAAGACGGATGGATCTGCCCATATCCTGCAATGTTTCCGCATTTTTCTCAATATCCAGCAGCACGCTGTAAGGAGATTTGAGGATATGGATCTTCATAAAGAAAATCAGCTGTTTATCGGAAACGGTAAGGGAGCGGGCGGTGAAAAGAGAGCCGATAATGGGTATATCGCTCAAAAAGGGAGTTTTTCTCAACCGTTCGATGGTTTCACTGGAATAAAGTCCGCCGAGGGTGATGATTTCCCCATCTGCCGCCGTAAGAGTGGTGGAAACATTCCGGATGGAGACCACAGGAACGGTACTTTGGGCATCGGCTGTAACAAATGCCTGATAACGGACTGCCTGAATGATTTCCGGCTTGATTTCCAGACGGACGGTATCATCGTTAATGATAATGGGCTTGATGGAAAGGTTGATACCGGTCTTTTTGAATTTGATGTTCTGGGATACCCCGGCGGTGGTCACAGCCGCTTCCGCAAAGGGGATCTCTTCCCCTGTCGTCATTTTTGCATCTGTTCCCAGTTCCGCAATGATGTTGGGGGCGGCAAGAAGTTTGGAATCGGTACTTGTGGCAAGCCATTTGATGGCGATCCGCAACTGTTTCAAACTTCCCAGTGCGCTTCCCTTATCAATGGGGAAGAAATCAAATCCGGAAAACTGTCCGGAATTATTTCCCTGACCGGGGTTTGTGAGGTCAAGTCCGAAAGTATTGGTTGCACCGGTTTTTGCATCGTGATTGGTATATTGGAACTGCACATCCCGTTCCTGACCATTTTCCACAAGTACTTCAATGACCTGGGTTTCCACAAGCACCTGGGGGGTGGGCTGGTCAAGGGCGATGAGCATTTCTTTAACGATCTCTGCCCGTTCTCTGGGAACATTGAGGATGACCATATTCTGTTTTTCGGAAAATTCCACTGTGCCGTTTTCCCCGATCAAACCTTCAATGGCATCCTGTGTTTTATCATCCGCCTGCATGAAACGCAATCTGTAAATGATAAGGGAGCGGGGAGGAGTGAGGGGGTCTTTGCTTTCAATATGCCGTATGGCAATATAGGGGGAAGCGGGAACAAACTTTTTCGTGGGAATGACCGGCTGGGCGGAGGAACGGAAAAGGGCGGCAAGGCGTTTGATGACGGCGTGTTTTCCGGTATTGGGAGCCATACCGGTTGCGATCTGATCCAGTTCAGAGGCGATTTTTTCCTGCTGTTTTTTTACATCCTCTTTCTTCTGACTTTTTTCAGGAGCGGGAGTTTTTGCATATACAGACAGCGGGGAAAAAATACATGCCGCAGCAAAGCAGGAAAGAAGAATACTTATTTTCATGATCATACCTTGTTTTGTTGATAAAAAGTGTTAATGGATACAATGCTTATTTACTATACACCCAATATTGCAGGATTGCAATATAAAGAAGTTCTTTTGCAGAAAAAATGTTTTCCTGTTGCCGGAAAGACTTTAAAAACAGGGAAAAAAGTGTATATTATTAGGAAAATATCATGAAGAAAGGAACGATATGGATCTACTGAATATGCAGAATTTGTTACGGCAGAAGAAAGCCTTTATTTCCGATATGGATGGCGTTGTTTATCATGGAAGCAGACTTCTCCCCGGAGCGGCAGAATTTGTGCAGTATCTCAATGAAAACGGAAAGGATTTTCTTTTCCTTACCAATTCCAGTGAACGCACACCAAAGGAACTGGCTGCAAAACTGGCAAGGCTGGGGATCGTGGTGGGGGAGGAGCATTTCTACACCAGCGCACTTGCCACAGCCGACTTCCTTTCCCGGCAGAAAGAAAACTGTTCTGTTTTTGCCATCGGGGAGGCCGGTCTTTACAACGCCCTCTATGAAAAAGGTATTACCATGAATGATGTGAATCCGGATTATGTGGTAGTAGGGGAAACAAGAACATACAGTTATGAAAGGATCGAAAAAGCTGTCCGCCTTGTTCTTGCCGGTGCGAAACTTGTGGGGACAAATCCGGATATGACTGGCCCCACGGAACAGGGGATCGTACCCGCAACCGGTGCATTGATCGCCCCCATTGAACTTGCCACCGGTAAAAAAGCCTATTTCATCGGCAAACCCAATCCTTTTATGATGCGCCGCGCTGTTAAAAAACTGGAGGCAAAATCCTGTGAAACGGTGATCGTCGGCGACCGGATGGATACGGACATCATTGCCGGAGTGGAGGCGGAAGTGGATACTGTTCTCGTATTGAGCGGCGTGACTGCAGGAGAGGATCTCCCCCGCTTCGCCTACACCCCCCGGTATGTCCTCAACGGACTGGATGAACTTACAAAAATCCTGAAAGGATAAGTAAGTATGGCGCAGATCCTTAAAGAACACAAAGTGGAAAGCAAAGAATTTCTTGCCAAAGAACTTTTCAATGAAAGAAAATTCGATAAAGCCTTTCCCCTCACCCTTGAAGCGGATCAGAGCGATCCCCAGATCATTTATAATCTGGGATTCATGTATTACTTCGGCAAAGGGGTGAAGCGTGACCGGAAAAAAGGGATGCTCCTTGTGAAAAAAGCCGATGAAAATGGATGCAAATATGCGGATAAAGTTCTGCGCTGGATGATCTTTGATATGCGGGAATTATTCTGGGGACATCTTTTCGCAATCCTTATGGGGGTTGTTGCAATGATCTTTGCCTACTCTGCCGGACCGGTCGATATTTTATCTGTCTGTACCCGCCTTACAGCAACTTTTATCGCTTCATGGTATGTTTTCTTCAATATATTTTCCATTCTTTTTGCTGCCGCCAACCGGTATTTCATGTATCTTGGGGAAAGGGTGGGGATGTTTCTTTTTTCCTTCATCGGGATCGTAGGCGGGGGATTATTACTTTTTATCGTATATATCGCCATTCTTGCCATGGCGGATGTGATCAAACCGGAAAGACAGGCAATGATCTCTGCCATCGGGACGGTGATCGCTCTCTTCGGTGCTGTTGCCGGATTCCGTATCGGGCGTAATGTAGGAGCCTGTATCGGGGAATCCACCATTCAGGCGATCACAACACACGAATAATGAAAAGAAAAACACAAAGAGGATAAAATGGCTTTTTTTCAATGCAATATTTTTTCTGAATCCCTGGGGATGATGACCAATGTGAATATCGTTATGCCCCAGTTCACACAGGGAATGATCGGCTGGACGGAAAAAGATACCGGAACACGCCCTGTACTCTATCTTCTTCACGGGCTTTCCGACGATTCCACTGTATGGATGCGCCGTACAAGTGTGGAACGGTATGCCACGCAATATGGATTGGTTCTTGTAATGCCTGACGGGGGGAGAAGTTTCTATACGGATATGAAATACGGGTTGAAATATGAGGAATATATTGCAAAGGAACTGCCTGCTCTCATGGCAAAATTCTTCCGTTTTTCCACGGCAAGAGAGGATACATTCATAGGCGGAAATTCCATGGGTGGATACGGTGCCTTGAAAATCGCTCTCAAATATCCGGAAACTTTTTCCGCATGCGGCGCATTTTCCCCTGTGCCTGATCCCATGAAATTATATGCCATGTATCCTGCCATAAGCAAAGAACTGGATAATATTTTCGGTTCCATTGATGAATTCCGCTATTCGGAAAATGATGTTTACTTTCTTGCAGAAAAAAGAATGAGGGAAAACCGCCTGCCGGAACTGTATCTGTGTTGCGGGAAAGGGGATTTCCTTTACAGGGAAAACTGCCGTTTCCGGGAATATCTGGAAAGTGAAAATGCTTCTTTTACTGCCGATCTTGCCGATCCCGGCGAACATGAATGGGGATTCTGGGATAAAAAGATCCAGCAGTTTATCCGTTTTCTGCCCATAAGCCGGAACAGAGTTTGAGCAAAATCATATCCTGCGTTTTTTGCCGATAAAACAATATTCCCCGCATCCGGGACAGCGGGCGGAATTGCCTTTTTCATTGCAGGCAAGGAAAGATATATGACAGTTGTCGCAGTGATAAAGGCGTTCCCTTACTGCCGACCAGTCATAGGAGGGGCGGTGTTTGAACTCACTGTGCAGCCACGCAATAAATAGAAAAAGAAAAGTGACGATAACAAAGGCATTGAATATGTGAATTGGCAATACAGGAATCATTTTTTCTCCTTCTTTTTGATTTCTTTTTCCGGCAGAATGAGTTTTTCCGACCAGAGAATGGTGCAGTAAAAATTCTTACAGGATTTTTCTTTTTCCGGCACACTCCTGCCGAATGGATCTCCCAGAAACACATACAGTTCCTTTTTTGCCAGATCATCCAGTTCTTTCACCCCGCAGGAACGCAGAAGAAAAAGTTCCGGTACTGTCCCGCCTTGTGAGGAAACGATCCGGTACTGGGTATAGGTAACAGCCTTTTCTTTCCACTTCTGTACTGTTTCTCTGCTTCCGGAAATATTTGCCGGAAGTCCTTTGAGAACTTTTCCCGTACTGAATTTCCAGAAGGGGAAATCTTTTGCTGTGATCTCTGCTCTGCTTTCGGAAGAAATATATTTTTTCTCCCCCTGTTTTCCTTCCGGAAAATCTGTTGCGGGGACGGGTGGCGGAAGAAGAGAAAGGAAAGAAAGGGGAGGAGTGCCGGAAAGATTTTCCTCACTGCTGAAAGGATCTTTTTTCACTCTTGCAGCAAGTCCTTTTTCTGTATATCCGGAAATAAATTCTTTGGAAAAAGGGGAAGACTCTGACAATCTTTCCCACGCTCCGAAACCATGTTTCTGCTGTATTTTCATAATGGAAGAGGGATCGGAACTGGCAAGAAAATAGGATAATCCATATTCCAGCTGCAATTCTTCCGCCTTTTTCGGGGAAAGAAGCAGAGTAAAGGCTTTGCCGGGATTTTTTATACTTTTCTCATTTTTCACAGGTTTGAAAAGCAGGAAGAAAAGGGCATGGAAAAGGATGGCAGCAAGAAGCAGGATCAAAAGGGTGATCCTGCTTTCGTGTCCGTCGATTTTCTTTTTTTCGCTGCTTTTCATAAAATTTTCCTGAAAGAAGTCCATCAATCCCTGAAAAGAAACTTTTCCTCCGGCGTACTCTGCGCCGCAAGGATGAATACATTGATATTCAGTTCGTCAGCAAGAGCCATGATCCCGGCTACTTTCCCGAACTGTGCAGTCAGATCTGCCCGGATGACGATGGTTCCTGTTCCGTCGGAAAGTCCCACCACATCGGAAAAAAGTCTTGCTTTCAAGGTGTCCATATTTTCAATGATCATGTCGTTGAAATAGATCCTGCCCTGATTATCCACTGTGACGATATATTTCTTTACACTGTACATTTCCGTACTGGCAGTTCTGGGCAGGTTTACCGGAATGGCGGAAATGGATACAAAGGAACTTCCCAGAACAAAAAAGATCAGCAGAAGAAAAAATACGTTTACAAAAGGAATAAGTTCCGGTACAGGACTTGCCGCTTTCACATTGGGCATGATCCTGGGAGAAAGTTCTTTCTCCTGTTTTATCCTGAAAGAATTCGTTAAAGACATTTTTTCACCTTTTTTCTTCCGGGGAGGAGGTCATTGCGGAGGGGGCGGAATGATCATTTTTCCTGTGCTGAAAAAAGTAGATGAGTTCTGTTTTTGCTTTTTCCATTTCCAGACAGAAACTTTCCACACGCAAAACAAGATAATTATAGGCTATGTAAGAAGCAATGGAAACACACAGACCCGCCCCGGTAAGGGACAATGCTTCACTCACCCCGCCGGAAAGTTCCGCAAGTGTAATGGATAAGCCCTGTTTGATCTGCAACATGAAAAAAGTTTCCCCCATACCGATCACCGTTCCCAGAAGTCCCAGCATGGGGGCTACTTTGGCGATGGTGGCAAGAATGACAAGGCGGCTTTCCAGACGGGGGATCTCAAAATGCGCTGCTTCATCAATGGCATTGCGGATATCATCGCCGTTCTGATAGGCTTTGATCCCGGCGGCAAGGATCTTTGCCACAGGCCCGGGGGTATTGTCGCAAAGTGTGATGGCTTCAATAAGTCCATCTCTTCGCAACACATTGACAAGCCCTGTCACCAGTTCCCTTATATCCACTTTGGAACGGTGGAACTGATACCATTTGGAAAGAAAAATGAAAAGTGCTGCAATACTGCAAAGCAGAATCACCCAGAGAACCGGGCCGCCGGCTACAAGAAATTTCCAGAAAGACATATTTTTTTCTCCTCGTTTATAAAATATTTTCAGGGATTGAATTTCATTTTTTTCAGGGTCTCAAAACGGTTTTCCGCATCCTGACGGCTTATGAGAGAGGCGTCATAAAGGTAATGCAATGCTCTGCGCGCATTCTCAAAAGCGGATAAAACCGGGGTCTTGGCGGCACTGTCGATAAGGCACTCCGCCGCTTTGACGCACCAGACGGAAAGTGCAGGATTATTGGCAAGGCTTTTGGCGGGAAACATATAAAGAAGCTGTTTGTAAAGTTTTTCCGCTTCCAGCTTTTCTCCCAGAAGTTCATGGCAGCGGCCCGCTTTGTAGGTGGATTCCGCACGGAACTCCGCAGGGGCGGTATTTTCCCCGGCAATGGTAAGGAAACAGGCAAGAGCCTGCTTCAAAGATTCCTGATCCTGGGAGCGTCTGGCAAGAAGGATATTGCCCAGTGCGCCCTGGGCGGCAAAGGTGAGCAATGGATCGCTTCCGGCGGCAACAGAGGCTTTGGCATATTCTTCTATTGCTTCATCGGTTTTGCCCATTTCATAAAGAAGTTTTGCCATTTTACATTCTGCCGCCTGATAGACCGGACCGGATGCTGTTTTTGCCGCCGCCTGCCGGTAAAAGGCAAGAGCCTCTTCTTTTTTCCCCTGCTTTCCGGCTATATCGCCTTTTTCACAAAGGATTTTCCCTTCCAGAGCTTTTCCGGCCTGTTTCATTTCCGGCATACCGGATAATTTTTCAAGAACAGAAGACGCCTTGTCATACGCTCCTTTGTCCGTATAATAACGGCAGAGGTGCAGCATCGTTTGCGGAAGAAGCGGGGAGGAGGGATATTTTCCGGCAAGCAGCCACGCTGCTTTTTCCGCTTCCGCTTCTTCTCCGAGAATAAAAGAAATGTGTACGAGCCAATAAAGTGCAAGAGGGCTGGAATGGAATTCGGGAAAAGATTGAACAAGTCTCTGTAATAACGGTACGGCTTTCCTGTAATCTTTTTTGCCGATGGAAAGGATGGCAAGAAAATGGATGGCCTGGGGCAGATCGTTCAACTTTTCTTTTTCAGCACTTTTTACATATTTTTCAAAAGCCATTTCCGCAGCCGTATGATTTTCTTCCAGCATATATTTGCTTCCTGCCAGAAAGGGGAGTTCGTTCAAAATCTCCGGAGAGGAAAGGGGGGAGGCGATCAATTTCCCGTAAAGGCGGGTAAGAGACTCTTTTTTCTTTGCCGTAAGAGCGATACGGGCTCCTTTGTAATAGGCTTCCTGGGCTGTTTCCGGATAACGGGAGGGCAGAACCTCATAAACGGCAATACTTTCCTCCAGAAGATTCTCCTCTGCGAGAACGGCGGCAATAAGAAATTCCCCCTCCGCCACTTTGGATTTCTTTTTGAATACAGCACGCACTCCTGCAATGCCGTCAGAAATTTTCTTTTCCCGGATCATCAGAAGAAAATAATTCCTGCTGCTTGTTTTCAGTTGTTCATCTGTTGCGTTCAGATCGTGGAGTATGGATTCATACAGTTTGATGGCATTGGCCGTTCTGCCGTTTTTGGCAAGTATTCCGGCGATACGCATTTTTGCGGCGGCATCCACAAGGGGATGATGGAAAAAATTCACCTGTTTTTCAGCAAGTGCGGCGGCCTTTTCCCCGTCACCTCCGGCAGAAACACTGCGGATGATACGGGTAAGGATCCGGAAAAGCTGTTTATTGTTTTCCGCCGCCTGATAGGCTGTTCTGTATGCGGAAATCGCCGCAGGATAATCTCTGGAAGAGTGGAAGGCATCCCCGTAAGCACCTGCCACAAGATAAAGGAGAGGGTCTTTTTTATTTACAGGCAGGGGAAAGGCTGTATCCGGAGACTTTTCTGCAGGGGAACCTTTTCCATGATGATATCCCTGCATAAATTTTTCCCAAACTTCCCGTCCTTTTTTGATCCCGTCTCTTTGCAGGATGAGATACAGATGGAGCAATTTTTCTGTTTCATCTTTGCCGGAAACCGTATTGATTTCTGCAAGCAGTTTTTCCGCTTCTGCGAAATTTTTTCCCTGAATGCCGGTAAGGATCTGTCTGACCGCCGCTTCTTTGCCCATAGGAGAGTCTCCGGCCTGTTCCCGGAGCATCCCGTAGGCTTTGGAGGCATCAAGGTATCTCCGGGAAAGTTCCAGACTTCTCCCATAGGCGGAAAGAGCCCGCAGACGGCGGGGATCTCTGCCGTGGAGAGAGGAAAGGATCTTTTCATAAAGGGGCAGGGCTTTTGTGAGCGCGCCTTTCTGCAGGTAGATCTCCCCCTGCCACATATCCACAGAGATCTTATTGGCATCGGGGAACTGTTTTTTATATTCGGCAAGGACTTTTTCTGCATCGGAGGCAAGGAACCCGGAAAGGAGACTGTCCATAAGTCTTTCATAACCCTCACGGATTTTTGCAGGATCGGCGGAAAGAGATTTCAGTTTTTTCAAGTGTCTTGTATAGAAACTGGCGGCAACGGCATAATCTTTTGCGGCGAAGGCACTGTCCCCTGCGGCAAGATCCTCCTCCTCTCCGGAAAGGACAAAGGAAAACGCTCCGGAAAGAAGAACAAAAAGGAATACAGAGGTGATTTTCTGAAACGGGAAAAATTTCCGCAAAATATCCTGTATATACATATTTTCTCCTGTAAAGACTTTAAATGTAATGTAATATAGCACTATGACGCCCTTAAATCAAATTTTCTTCCCGTATATTACAGGAAAATAACCTTTCAAAACACATTCTGATTGCTTTGTCTTCTTGCCGCAACAAGGATATATACTTCCAATGCTCCTTTTTTCAGGAGTTCTTCCGTTGCGGAAGAGAGTGTGGCTCCGGTAGTGAGAACATCATCAATAAGCAGGATCTTTTTATTGCGGATCTTTTCCCGGGAGAGCGCGCAGAAAGCGTTCTGCATATTTTTGATCCTTTCTTTTCTTCCCAGAGTTGCCTGCTGACGGGTGAACCGCCGGCGTTTCAAGAGTTTTTCTATGGGGATATTGGTGTGTTTCGATATCTCTTTTGCCAGAAGTTCCGCCTGATTATACCCCCGCTGGAGACATCTTGCCCAGTGAAGAGGCGTATAGGCGATCACATCTGCATGTATATCCGAAGCAAGCAGTTTTTCAGCGCATAACATCCCCAATGGTCTGGCAAGGGAGGTATCGTTCCTGTACTTATAACGGTAAATGACCTCCTGGACTTTTCCCTCCATGATGAATAGGGAGAGTGCTTTCTTCCAGGGGCGTTTGCCTTTTGTATGCAGACAATCCGGACACATTTCCAATATTCCGGTAAGTTCCCCTCCGCAACTGTTGCAAACAGGCTGTTTGACAAAGTGCAACTCTTCCAGACACTCTTTGCAGAAAAAATTTTCCCTCCCGTCGGCAGGCATTTTCCCGCACAACGGACACTCTCGGGGAAGAAAAAAGGAGAAAAGCTGCAGGAATATCTTTCCGGCAGAGGAAAGAAAGGGAAAATCGCTCCACAGCCCTCCTGAAAGGGGGAGGCAGCGGGATTTCCGGGATTTCTTGACTACTTCTTCTGTTTTAAGGTTTGAAATTTTCATAAAGGGGAGTTATTTTATAAGAAGTTCTTTTTAAACTATAAATCAAAAAGGAGTAATTTTCAAATGGAAGAAAGTTTTATTCAGAACAATTTTGCACAGCGTATCGGCGGAAACATGTTCGGCAAAGATACCAAAATCTATAAATTTGAAAAGATCAAACGCGCCAAACGCGCCGCTATGGCAGCCAATCCCGGCGTAGAGATCATTGATATGGGTATCGGTGAACCCGACGATATGGCATTCCCCAAAGTAGTGGATACTCTCTGCAAAGAAGCCGCAAAATGGGAAAACCGTATTTATGCAGATAACGGTATCGCGGAATTCAAAGAAGCCGCCGCCCGCTACATGAAAGCCCTCTATAATGTGGAACTGGATGCGGAAACCGAATTCTGCCACGCTATCGGCAGCAAATCCGCATTGAGTCTGCTTCCCGCCTGCTTCATCAACCCCGGCGATGTCACTCTCATCACTGTTCCCGGTTATCCTGTACTGGGTACATGGACGGAATATCTCGGCGGTAAAATGGTGAAACTGCCTCTGCTGGAAGAAAATAATTTCCTCCCCGATCTGGACTCCATTGATGAAGAGACCCGGAAGAAAGCCAAACTTCTCTATCTGAACTACCCCAACAACCCCACCGGTGCTTCCGCAACAGTGGAATTCTTTGAAAAAGCAGTTGCTTTTGCCAAAGCCAATGATATCCTCATTGTCAGCGATGCCGCTTACGCCCCTCTCAACTTCGCGGGCAAACCTTTGAGTATTTTTGCTGTCCCCGGCGCAAAAGATGTTGCCGTGGAACTGCACAGTATGTCCAAAGGCTTCAATATGACCGGCTGGCGTTTGAGCTGGGTTTGCGGTAATGCTCTTGCCGTCAAAGCTTTTGCCACTGTCAAGGACAATGCGGACAGCGGTCAGTTCATGGCTATCCAGAAAGCCGCTATCGCCGCTCTGGACGATCAGGAAGCCATTACTCCCATGATCAGTGAAAAATATCACAGACGCCTTTCCAGTATGGTGGAAACTTTGAAGAAACTCGGTTTCAATGCCAAAGTTCCCGCCGGTTCTTTCTATCTCTATGTAAAAGCCCCCAAAGCTACTGCCGACGGGATCGAATTTAAAAGCGGGGAAGATTTCAGTCAGTGGCTCATCACCAACAAACTCATCAGTGCTGTGCCCTGGGATGATGCCGGCAGCTACATCCGTTTCAGTGCAACTTTTGTCGCCCGCGGCGGCAGAGCGGAAGAAGAGAAAGTTCTGGCGGAATTTGCCAGCAGACTTTCCGACTGTAAATTTGTATTCTGAACTTTTTGAATAAAGTTTACAGAAAATACGGGGGGGCGGGAAAATCATTCCCCCCTCCTGATGAAAAAGCAGAAAAAGGAGGAGAAAATGATAAATGGAAATATCGTAAGAAAAGAAGGAAAGTGGAAGAAGACTTTTGTTACTTTTATGATGCTCCTGCTCTTCCTTTCTGTTTCTCTTATTCTTTCCTCCTGTGCTCCGGAGGAAAAAGGCGGCGTATGGATCAAAAACGGAAAACGCACCAACCGTAAAGAGGTATTCCGGAAACTGAAAAATTACAGTCTTGCTCTTATTGTCATGAGTTCCAGGCATACTTTTCTGCCGGGGAGCCCCAATGCAAAAGCGACTTTTGCACTGAAAAATACCGGACACACCAAACTTACCATCAAAGAGTGGCGGATGAATGAAAGTTCCAATTTGCGTATCCGGTATGCTCCCGGTACACCGGAAGAGACAAAACTGCTTCCTGTGAGTAAATGGAAATATTCAGCCACATACGATCCGCAGGAAAGGTATGCAAGTGTCCACAATCCCCTTACTTTGAATCCCGTGGATAATAATGCACTCATTGAGGTACCTCTTTCCTTTGTCAAAGAAGTGAAAAATGCGGGGAAAAAACAGTATTTCACCATTGTTGCGGAGTTGAATCTCACTTCTGTTTCTGCTGTAAGCAAACCAGTACTGGTCACTATAAAATGATCTCTCAATTGTCCCTGTTTGAAACTGTATGAGGAAAAGAACATGGATACCGCAAAAAAAACAAGAGTTTCCTTTACTTTCTACGGAAGAAAAAACTGCCGGGGACAGGCGTTGACGGAACTTGTCACCATCCTTGTCGGGATCTGTGTCGTACTTCTTGCCATGATACTTTTTTCTGTTACCGGGATCAAAGGAGTGAGAAATGCCATTGAAGCAAGGGAGGAAGCCGATAGAAACCTTGCCTCCGGTACAGCCTCGGATAATGGCAGGCAGATCTCCCACTGGATCAATATAGATAACTATCAGGGAGACGGTATGCACTTTACTGCCGATGATAAAGCCATTACCGGCGGTGCGGCAGATTCCGGAGTATACCGCAGGGAACTTGTTTCCAGTGACGGCAGTATGGATCTGGGATATCTTGCCGGGGCAAAGGGGAATAAAAATCTTCAGACATTTGATCTTGCCATTACCAATATCTTCTTCAAAGCGGCTAATCTTACAAGCGGTTCTGCCCGTATCAGTGATGTGCTGGGGGATCAGAAATTGTATGATGTAAAGAAAGCAATGCAGAAATTCCATATCAGTACCGATATTGAGATCCATGATCTTGTCTACATGCCCAATATCTACTCAAAGTAAGGTGAAATATGATGGAAAAAACAGAGAAAAAACCAACTTTCCGTGATCCTGTTGAAAAGATTTTTACCGATGGGGACAAATTGATTTCCTGGCGGGAAAATATGCGGGAAAAAGGAAAGAAAATCGTCCTGACCAACGGTTGTTTCGATATCCTCCACAGAGGACATACCCAGTATTTACAGGGGGCGAGAGGTGCCGGAGACGCTCTTATCGTTCTTTTGAATTCCGATTCTTCCGTAAAGGCATTGAAAGGGGAAAACCGCCCCATCAACAATGAGAACGACCGTGCTTATGTGCTTGCTTCTCTGGAATGTGTGGATGCTGTTTATATTTTCCCCTCTTCCCGGTGCGATAAGGAGATCGCCATGTTCAAACCGGATTATTATGCCAAAGGCGCAGATTATACCGTGGAAAAACTGGATAAAGATGAACTTGCCTCTTTGCGTGCCTACGGGGCGGAGATCGCCTTTATTGAACTTGTTCCCGGTTTATCTACAAGTAATATTATCAAAAAAAGTGCAGATCTTTCCAAATAACATATAATATTCCTGTTTGATGACAGGAAAAACAAAAAAAGGATGAAAAATGTATAAAATCGGTTATGCACAGGAGATTTTCACCCCCCCCACAGGCGTGGATCTTGCCGGCTATTTCAATTTGAGACTTAATGAGGGAATGTATGATGACCTTATGGTCAAATGCGTGGCTTTTGAGTTGAACGGTAAAAAGTTCGGTATTCTTTCCTTTGATCTGTGTTCCATTGCGGAACCCCTTTTCAATGTGCTGAAAGAACGCATCACAGCCAAATTCGGTGCAGAGATCTATGATAACTTCATTTTCTGTGCCACCCATACCCATACCGGTCCCCGTTTCGTAAAAGATCTTTCCAAATATGATGAACGCACCATGTATGCTTTCAATCAGTGTGCCGATGCCGCCATGCGTGCATTGGAACGCGCCCTTATGAATCTTCTTCCCGGCGAACTGGAAGTGGGAAGCGTTTACAATAATCCCTATGGATTTGTCCGCCGCTACTGGATGAAAAACGGTACTCTCATTACCAATCCCGGCTGGAGAAATCCCGACATTGACAAACCCGAATGTGACTTTGACCGCACTATCGGTATCCTTGCCGTGAAACAGGGCGGCAGACTTGTTGCTCTTATCTGCAATATTGCCAATCATGGCGATACCATCGGCGGCAGCATTGTTTCCGCTGACTGGTACGGCAGATTCACCCAGGAGATCCAGCACGCTCTCAAAACCTCTCTTCCTGTGATCGTTCTGGATGATGCTTCCGGCGACATCAATCACTTTGATTTCCATCAGCAGATCAATCAGAGTTCCTATGCGGAAGCCACCCGTATCGGAAGAGGCTATGCCACCATCGTTCTGGATGCTCTGGATAAACTGGAAAAAGTTACTGCCGATACAGTTCAGATCAAAAATGATACCGTAGTCATCCCCCACAGAAAGATCACCCCCGAAGAACTGGCAGAAGCCAAACACACCCTTGCCACTGTTCCCGACATCAAAAAAGAAGGGGACTTTGAAAGTCAGGATCTTGCCAATAAAGTACCTGCCGCATTGCGTTACTTTGCCCAGAGAGTTATTGACTGCCATGAAAAGAGTGTTCCCTCCCATGAAGGAAGGATCACCTCCATCGAACTGGGCGATCAGGTGGCATTTGTCACGCTCCCCGGCGAACCTTTCAACGGGATCTCCCGTGCCATCCGTGAAAAAAGCCCCTGCAAATATACTTTTGTGGTGGAACTTGCCCAGAGTGTTTCCGGCTATGTTCCCATGCCGGAATGTTTTGAAAGAGGTGGTTATGAAGTGCAGGCAGGTGTGGATACCGTAGCGCAGGATGCTGCTACGGAAATCATCAATGCTTCTCTGAAAAATCTCTGAAAA
>JAGBXB010000118.1 GCA_017629515.1 Lentisphaeria bacterium
GGTGCAATATAGTAAATAATTGTCAGAAAGGTAATTATGACAAAAGAAGAAATCAAGAGAGAGATCCTCCGGATTCTTGGAGAAGACGGGCGTCTTTCCGCAGCGGACATTGCAGAAAGATTAGCCGTGAGTACGCATGAAGCCGCTGCCGCTGTGGCTGAACTGGAAAAAAACAATATTATTATCGGTTACAGTGCGATTTTCAATGAGTCAGAATTGCCTGAAAGCAAAGTAAAAGCCATCATCGAAGTAAAAGTCCGGCCGGAACGGGAGGGCGGCTTTGACAAGATCGCAAGAAGATTGAGTAAATTTCCCCAGGTATCTTCCCTCTATCTGATGAGCGGCGGATTTGACCTTATGCTGGAAATCAAGGGCAGCACTCTTCAGGAGGTTGCGGAATTTGTTTCCAGTAAATTGGCTGCAATGGATGGAGTATTATCCACTTCCACACATTTTCTGCTGAAAAAATATAAAGAAGCAGGAAAATTGATGGAGGAAGAAGAAATCTCCGAACGCTTGAAAATCGTTCCCTGATACTGTTTTCTGCATAAATTTTAAAAAACGGCAACAGAAATATATATAAGGATGTTCTGTTGTTATTCCTTTATTTTGAAAGAGTTAAAATGAAAAAGTCTTACATAGCTTCTCACATATCCTCTCTTCCCAAAAGCGGGATCAGAGATTTTTTTGAACTTGTCAATACCATGGAAGATGTCATATCGCTGGGTATTGGTGAACCTGATTTTGTAACTCCCTGGACAATAAGGGAAAGTGCCATATATTCCTATGAAAAAGGAAATACCCATTATACATCCAATCTGGGAACCATCCAGTTGCGTAAAGAAATCTGCAACTATGTGAAAAATACATATGATTTGCATTATCAACCTGAAAGTGAATGTATTGTAACTGTTGGAGTAAGTGAAGCACTGGATCTTGTGATGCGTGCCATACTCTCTCCGGGGGATGAAGTAATTTATCATGAACCCTGTTATGTTTCCTATGCTCCGGAAATCCGTATGGCTCACGGGATCCCTGTTGCTGTCCCCACATTTGAAAAGAATGCTTTTGCCCTTGATCCGGATGATCTTGAAAAGGCTGTGACGGAAAAAACAAAGGCTATCGTACTGAATTTTCCCTGTAATCCCACAGGAGCAGTATTGACTTATGAACAGACGGAAAAAATAGCTAAAACAGCTGTAAAACACGATCTTATCGTTATTTCTGACCAGATTTATTCGGAATTGACTTATGAGGATATGACTCCTTCCATAGCAACATTTCCCGGAATGAAAGAAAGAACAGTTTTTCTTAATGGTTTTTCCAAAGGTTTTGCCATGACAGGTTTCCGGGTGGGATATGCCTGCGGACCGGCGGAAATCATTGATGCAATGATGAAAATTCATCAGTATTCCATCATGTGTGTTTCCATCAATGCCCAGCATGCCGCCTGTGAAGCGTTGAAAAATGCCAGACAGGATCTGGAAATGATGAAAAATGAATATTGCAGAAGAAGAAATGTCATTGTAAATGCTTTCAACAATATGGGTTTGCCCTGTTTGATGCCTCATGGTGCTTTTTATGCTTTTCCCAATATAACTTCCACGGGATTGACTTCCATGGAATTTGCCAAAAAACTTTTGATGTCTGAAAAAGTGGCAGTTGTACCGGGAACGGCCTTTGGAGAATGTGGAGAAGGTTTCATCCGCTGTTCCTATGCCACCTCCATGGATGGGATCAAAACAGCAATGGAAAAAATTGAAAAGTTCATCAAAGAACTTTCATAAAAATTCTTTTGTACGGCACATTGGAAGATTTCCATTGTCTTATATTATGACGGATATATTCCGTCATAATTCCGTCATTTATGTAATTTATTCAAAAATAGAAAGTTATAAAATAAGGAAATGGCGATGAAAATATTTTCAGTATTATGGATTTTTGTTTTGTTTCTTTTCTCTTCCATCCTTTCCGGAGAGGAAAAACTCTTCGATTGGAATGGAAAAATTGACGGAAATAAAATCATTGTGACGGCGCAGATCAAGCCTTTTTCCTATTTATATAAAGAGTTTACTTCCATTAAAATCACCCCGGCTGACGGAATAAAAAAATTGACGGAACCCTCCTCCGTCAAATATAAAGATGACTCCGGTGAAGTTGCCGTTTATAAAGGCGGCGGAAATTTTCTCTGGGAGTATTCCATAAAGGAAAGCAAAAGTAAAAACTGGAAAGTGGATATTTCTTTTCAGGGATGCAAAATGAATGTGGATGGTTCCGGAGGAGTCTGTCTTATGCCGGAAGAAAAAAGTATTCTTCTTACTTCTGACGGAAATATAAAAAATGTGAATGACGGAAATATATCCGACAAAACTTTAAGTGACGGAAAATTTCCGTCAAATACAATTATTGGTATATCAGAGGGTTACAAAGGAAAAAAGGATTTTCTTTCCTTTCTGAAAGGGGAAAAGAAAGAAAAAGGTTTCTTTGATTCTCTGGAGGGCAGAAATATCTTTATTCTGCTTCTGATCGTATTTCTTGGCGGTTTTGCACTGAATCTCACTCCTTGTGTTCTTCCTATGATCCCTGTAAATCTTGCCATTATCGGTGCCGGCAAAAAGACAGATAAAAGCCGTAAGGAAAAGATTCTGCGGGGATGTGTTTACGGTTCAGGGATCACCCTCGCCTATGGAATATTGGGAATGGTGGTTGTTTTGACGGGAAGTTCCTTTGGTTCTGTGGATTCCCATTGGCTGTTTCAGGCGTTGGTGGCGTTGGTATTTTTTATCCTTGCATTGTCTATGTTTGATGTATTCATTCTGGATATATCCCGTTTCCGCAGCAATTTGAAGATGCCTTCCGCCGCCGGATTGGCAGGGATCTTTTTTCTTGGTGTCATTGCCGCACTCCTTGCCGGAGCGTGTGTAGCTCCTGTTGTAGCGGCAGCATTGCTGGAATCTTCCAGGATGTATAATGGAGGCAATCCTTTCGGGCTTCTGCTTCTCTTTGTTCTTGGAGCGGGTATGGCGATGCCCTGGCCCATAGCGGCGGCAGGATTTGCTGTATTGCCCAAACCGGGGAAATGGATGAAGTTTATAAAGTATGTTTTCGGGATCATCATTCTTCTTCTTGCTTTCAACTGTGCATATTTAAGTTTTACTCTTTACCGTTCCCATTACTCTGATAATAAGGGAATAAAGAATGAAAACACGGAAAAATTATATAATGCCATGAAAGAATCTTCTTCCACCGGGAAAAAAGTCCTTATTGATTTCTGGGCATCCTGGTGTAAAAACTGTCTGGAAATGGATCGGAGTGTTTTAACGGATCCTGCTGTGAAAAAAGAGATGGAAAACTATATTTTTGTAAAGTTTGATGCAACAAATATGCAGTCGGAAGAGGTGAAGAAAGTTTTGAAAGAGTTTCATATCAAAGGTTTACCCTCTTTTATCATCCTTAAAGGAAACTGATCAAACAATTTTTAAGAAGAGGAAAAATGGATAGATTATTGAAAAGTATCAGAATAACAGCTTCTAATACCCTGCTTGCTTTTATCGGCTCATTGATTGTAAATTGTTTTGTCTATAATATTTTTCAACCTTATGTACCCAATAATTATACAAATGCTGCAAAAGGTAAAATATTACAATATTTCTTTGAATATATGCATGGACAGCCCGGTAAAACTCTTTTCACCATCAATCTTGCACTGCTTTGTGCTTTTGTTTTTCTGTGTCTGCTTTATCTTTTTCTCCACCGTTTTTTCCATCGGAAAACATGAATTTTATGCAATAAAAAATCCCCTTGAATACAAAAATGATCGCACACAAGGGGACTGTGTTTATCTTTCTTTTATACACACTATGGAAAAGTTTGCACACTTTTCTTATCAACAGAACTGTTCAAAATATCTGCGACTGCACGAATCGCATCTGTATTTCTCCTTTATCTGTAAGAATAATGGACAGAAAACGTTTACGGGTAATACTTTCAGTATTCCAGATAGATGAAGTACTTTCTTCACGATAACTTACTGCATTTTCAGTTTATATTTTTTCTTAATGGAACATCCTCTGCTGAACCATCTGTCTATCAGCAAAGCTGCCTTGAGTTCCGGATATGCTTTCAGTTCTGCGGTGATCTCCCCGGTGAGGGCGACTGAATCGCTCCCCAGAAGATGGGAGAGTGCCTTTTGGAGTCTTTCCATAATTTTTTCCTTTTTGTTTTGCCGGACTTGTCGGACTTATCGGACCCGGCTTCGCCATGCTCCGCCGTGGCAAGCAGAAATTTTCAAAAAAACACTTGACTTTTTGAAAAATGGTGATAAGGTAAATCTCAAAGGGTGATTCCGAGTGTGAGCGTGACTGCACGATTGCAGAGCCTGCGGAAGTTTTATCACCCTTTATTTTTTTATCCCGGAGACCATTCTTTATTACCATAATCCTCATTGGCATTGTGCCAGCTGACCAGTTTTAATGTTTTTGCGTAAATCTTTTTGTTTTGCCGGACTTGCCGGACTTGTCGGACGGGGCTTTGCCATGCTCCGCCGTGGCAAGCAGAATTTTTCAGAAAAATACTTGACTTTTTGAAAAATGGTGATAAGGTAAATTTCAAAGGGTGATTCCGAGTGTGTGCGTAACCTCACGATTGAGGGCCTGCGGAAGTTTTATCACCCTTTATTTTTTTATCTCAGAGACCATTCTTTATTACCATAATCCTCATTGGCATTGTGCCAACTGACCAGTTTTAATGTTTTTGCGTAAACCTTTTTGTTTGTATGACTTGTCGGACTTGTCGGACGGGGCTTTGCAATGCTCCGCCGTGGCAAGCAGAATTTTTCAGAAAATAACTTGACTTTTTGAAAAATAGTGATAGAATAAGAACAGGTCTCAGTGATGCCGGATGTGGCTTAATCATTGAGGTTCTGTTTGACAGACATCCCTGTTACTCAGCACCATCTTCTTTATTTTCAAAAACTTGCACTGAAAAGCCTTATGTTTTCCCGCTTCTTTTGCGGTGATCTCTTCCAGATAATATATGCATGGACAGCCCGGTAAAACTCTTTTCACTATCAATCTTGCACTGCTTTGCGCTTTTGTTTTTCTGTGGCTGCTTTATCTTTTTCTCCACCGTTTTTTCCATCAGAAAACAGGATCTTTATGCAATAAAAAATCCCGGCAACCTGTAATAAAGTTCCGGGATAAAATATCAGAAAAGATCAAATTTTATTTCAGATTGATCTCCACACCGTCCATAAGAGATCTTTCCGTATTTTTGCCGTCGCTGTGTTCTTCAAAAAGAACAAATTTTCTGTTGATCTTAATGTTTTTAAGGTAAATATTTTTCTTTACCGTAATATAAAGCATGTTATTGTCCAGATCTGGTTTGATGGAAAACTCCCCGGTGGAAAAAGAGTAGGAAGTTTTTACTTTATTTTCTTCCCAGACGATAGCGGAAAGAGTCTGGCGTTTCAAAAGAAGATTCAGTTGCAAATCCCACCCTTTGTTGCGGAATCTGCCTGTGGAAGAGTTGTTGTCTGTATCCAGATACAATGCAAGAACTGCATTTTCATTTGCAAGAAGTTTATCCAGAGCCTTGATCTGCAACAGGAATTTATACGCATTTTCATCCTGGGAGAAACCGAAAGCATAACACTGCCCCTCCCGGAAATTTTTTGCGGGATTTTTCCACACAATGGGAATCTTCTCATCCTGACCGGAAACGGAAAGCATTGTTGCAAGAGAGAACAATATACATGCACCCAAAACGATTTTTTTCATTTTTTCACCTTTCTTTTGAAATTACCTCAATAATATATACTTTTCTTTCTTTACTTCAAATCTGTTTTAGAAAAGAAAAGTTTTTTTTCTTTCTTTTTCATACTTTGAACATGTAAAAAATGTTTTATTGCTTTACTCCCAATTCTTTTGCAATGTTTTCCAGATGGATACGGGAATTTCTGTCTTTGACGGTTTCATACAGTTTTTCCACTCTTTTTGCCACATGCTGCGGAGGAAGTTTCTGCAACAGTTCTATTCCCACTTTATGTACCCTTTTGATATAATCCGGATTCAGGAATCTTTCATTGCCCTGATCCAGCGAAGCCAGCAGAAGTGCCGCTACGATCGCCGCTTCCGTATCTTTGGATTTCAGAATAAGATCCATAAAGGGCTGGATCCTTTTTCTTTCTGCTTTATCGGTAAGTTCATTGGCGCCTTTTTCATCCAGCGGGATAAATTTTGTAGAATCTTTCGTATCCCCCAGCCGGACCATCCGCAACCGGATATGACTGGCGGCATTGATCTCCGGAACTATGGGGATCTTCCGGGAGATTTTTCTGTGTGCTTCAAAACTGACCGCATACTGTAAAATGGAACGGGGTTTCTGCATGATCTTTTCCAGATCCGGCAGGAGAAGAGAGAGTTTCCCTTTCCGGGAAAATATTTCCAGAATACTTACTGTATATTCCGGGAGAAAAATGAGTTTTCTCAAAAACTTTTCATCTGCCAGTTCCGGAGTTTCCAGAAGATGATCAATGGCTTTGCGTGCCAATCCTTTATCTCTGGAACGGGCAATCTTTACAAGAACATCCCCGGCAGTTTTTCCCCCGCAGAGTTTGATGGCTTCCAAATGCTGATAGGGGGGATCTGTTTTTTCCTTTTTCCACTCCTCCGCTGCTTCAAGGATATAGACGGGGGAATCATCTTTTCTGTTTCTGAAATATAAAATGGCAGTTCTTGCTGTAAAATGATCGTAGTCTGTTTTGTTCAAAGCATAAGCCATGATCTTATTGAAGTTTTCCCCGCCGGAAGGAGCAAGAAAATTGCGCAGGATATTGATGTGGAAAAGATCTCCTTTGGCATACCAGTAATATCCTTTTGCCTTTCCCAGATAAATGGTATAGATCTCCAATTCACTTTCCGGAAGATCCCAGGAAAAAAGGTTTTTGAGTTTTTCAGGAAAAGCATTTTCCCTTTCCTGTACCATATAGATCAGAAGAAAAGCATTGTGGATATTGGTCTTTTTTGCAGCCTGTCTGCCGGTGGGACGGTTGAGGATCAACTGCCACGCGGGAGGACCCTCATAAAGTTTGTCCGTATAGGCACGGGAAGAGTTTGCCGCCCAATCCGGCAGGGCTTTGCGCAGATCCAACAGCAAAGAAGCTTCCGGAGGGATTTTTCCGGGAAGAGAACTATTGTTGAGTTCGTTCCATATATCCCTTTCCTGTGCATACCCGTCTGTTACCGGCAATATAAAAGAAAAAAGCAGCAGTATAAAGGCAACCCCCTTTATTTTTTTATGCAGGAACTCTTTTTTCATCATTCATTCTCCTCTTTTTCCTGTGTTTCCTCCTGTTTGGGTACATACCTTACCTTGGGCCGCGGCACTTCCAGATTTGCTTTGAAACGGCAGCGGAATTCATTGTTGAAGAGTTCATTGATCTGCCGGACAAGCTCCTGGGTCACGCTTACAGAGAATATACCTCTGCTTTCAATGAAAATGGAAGATTTTTCTGTATGAACGCAGAAAATAAGTTTTGTTTCACCGGGGTTGTTCTGCACAAGTTCTTTTACTTTGGCAAGTTTATTGCGCTCTTCTTCCGTATCGTTGATATGCACGATCAATTCCAGAGCATTTTCTTTGAGTGCCTGATCCAGAAGAACGATCTCTTCCGCAATAAGCACAGGGGGGGCACTTTCATCATTTCTTCTTGTCACCCCTTTGATCATTACCGGGGCTACTGCCGGAACAGGAAGACCCTTTGCGGCGGCATCCGCTTTATTGGTATCGTCAATATGGATGGCTTCCTTGCATCTTTCATAAGTCTTTGGATAAGCCATACATTCAATAGTTCCTGTTGGATCTTCAAACTGAATGACTGCAAAGACAGAACCATCTTTCTTGCTCACTTTTTTGGTGACGCTTTTGAATACGCCGCCAACTTTCACCCCGATCTCCCCTGTACTTGCCATGATCCCGGCAATATTATGGGAGGAGAAAGCATTGAGATATGGGGCATATTTTCCGGCAGGATGGCCGGAAACATAGAAGCCCAGAAGTGCCTTTTCCTGATTGAGGATCTCTGTTTCGTCAAATTCCGGTATATCCGGAACGGGAACGGAAGAAAATTCCTCCGCTTCCTCCATGCCGAAAGCATCAAATAAATTTCCCTGACCGAGTTCTTTATCTTTTCTTCTGGAAGCGGCACTGGCAAGGGAGGGTTCAATGATCTCCACAAGCTGGGAGCGTTTATACCCGAAAGAATCCATGGCCCCCGCCCGGATAAGGTTTTCCGTATTTTTGGCATTGAGTCCTGCAGCGCGTTCCAGAAGGTCGGAAAGAGATTTGAATTCTCCACCCTCTTTTCTTGCATCAATGATCGCCTGGGCAGCTCCTTCTCCGAAACCCTTGATGGCTCCCAGTCCGAACCGGATATGACCGTTATCCACCGAGAAACTGATCTCGGAATGGTTTACATCCGGCGGCAGTACTTTGATCCCCTCTTCATGGCAGGCATTGATAAGGAACATAAGTTTATCCGATTTGCCAAGTTCGCTGGAAAGTACCGCAGCATAGAATTCCGGCCGGTAATGGGCTTTCAGATAGGCGGTACGGTAGGAGACAAGGGCGTATGCCGCAGAATGGGATTTATTGAAACCGTAACCGGCAAATTTATTGATCTTATCCCAGATCTGATTGGCAAGTTCCTCACTGATATTATTGGTTTTGGCGCATCCCTCCACAAATTTGATATGCTGGGCAGCCATCTCTTTTTCTTTCTTTTTCCCGATGGCACGGCGCAGAATATCCGCCTGACCCAATGTAAATCCGGCAAGAACCTGCACTACCTGCATGATCTGCTCCTGATAAAGCATGATCCCGTAAGTCTCATTGAGGATGGGTTCCATAAGGGGATGGTCATATTCGATCTTTCTGCCGGAAACTTTTCTTCCCACAAAGTCGGGGATGAAGTCCATGGGACCGGGTCGGTAGATGGCAAGAAGGGCGCAGATATGTTCGATGGTTTCCACTTTGAACTGACGGCAGAGATTCTGCATACCGCCGGATTCCAGCTGGAATACTGCGATGGTATCGCCGTTATTGAGAAGATCGTAGGTGAGTTTATCATCCAACGGCAGGGTATCCAGGTCGATTTTTATACCTCTGCTTTTGTAAACGTTTTCCACTGCGTCGGCAATAACAGTAAGGGTACGCAGTCCCAGAAAGTCCATTTTCAGAAGTTTCACCGCTTCACACTGGGGAGCCTGATACTGGGTCACAACTTCCGCATTGGCTCCTCTTCCCAGAGGCACCACCGGGGCAAGGGGATGGTCACAGATGATGACTCCCGCGGCATGGATCCCCATATTTCTGTTCAGCCCTTCCAGCGGCAGGGCTTCATTGATGACCTCCTGCGCCCAGGGTTCTTTGGAAAGAAATTCTTTCATCTCATCGGTTTTCAGAGCCTTGGCAATGGTCATTTTTGGGTCGTTGGGGATACATTTGGTGATCTTATCGCCTTCGGAGGGGGTTTTCCCCAGAACACGGGCAACGTCTTTAATGGCATTTTTGGCTTTGAGCGTACCGTAAGTACCGATCTGGCATACGCAGTCTTTGCCGTATTTTTCCGTCACATACTGGATGACTTCCCCCCGGCGGCGTTCGCAGAAGTCAATATCAAAGTCAGGCGGGGAAACACGGTCAGGATTGAGGAAGCGTTCAAAGAAGAGATTGAACCGTATGGGGTCGATATCGGTGATCCCCACAAGATAGGCTACCAGACTTCCCGCTCCCGATCCGCGGCCGGGACCTACCGGGACACCGATACTTTTGGCGGCATTGATAAAGTCCCACACCACAAGGAAGTAACTGTCATACTTTGTTTTATGGATGATGCCCAGTTCATAATCCATACGGGTAAGCATCATTTTGGCATTTTCTTTGTGTTCTTCATCCGGATTGAGAAGATCATATCCATATCTTCTGGGGAAGCCTTTGATACACAGATCCCGCAGTATTTCCGCCTGGGTCTCCCCCTCTTTCACCCGGTACACAGGATAATGGTTTGTTTCCATATCCAGTTCCACATGGCATCTTTCCGCAATACCTACTGTATTGGTGACAGATTCAGGCAGTTCCCGGAAAAGTTCTTTCATCTCCTCCGGGGATTTGAAATAATAATCCGGACCGGACATACGCATACGCCGTTCATCCGTCACCATGGCATGAGTCTGGATACACAGCATAAGGTCATGGGGACGGGCGTGTTCTTTTACAAGATAATGCACGTCGTTGGTGGCGACAAGGGGAATACCGGATTCTTTGGAGAGAGTATTGAAGGTTTTTATAACTGTTTTCTGCTCCGGGATGCCGTGATCCATGATTTCCAGAAAGAAATTTTCCTTTCCGAAAATATCCACATATTCTGCAAGGGCTTTTCTCGCCTCTTTTTCCCCGTTATGAACGGCTTTATAGGCGATCTCCCCCTGCAAACAGGCACTCATGCCGATAAGTCCCTTGCAGTGGGAGGCAAGAAACTCTTTATCAATACGCGGTTTGTAATAAAATCCCGGACCGTGGGCTTCAGAAATGATCTGGCAGAGATTCTGATATCCCTCCCAATTTTCCGCAAGAAGGATCAGGTGATACCCTTTGATATTGGGAATATCCGGTCTGTGATCGGTAAGACGGGTGGGGGAGATATAAGTTTCCACGCCGAGGATGGGATTGATTCCGTTGCTGGATAACGCCTGACTGAACTCAAAACATCCGCCCATAACACCGTGGTCGGTAAGGGCGACTGCCTGCATACCCATCTGTTGGGCAACAGAAACGATATCATATTTTCCGGCTTTTTCCTCCGGTTTGAGTTTTGACCAGTGAATATGACAAGCCCCGTCCAGAAGGCTGAAATCTGAATGGACATGTAAGTGAACGAAATCTGCCGCCATCTTTTTCCCCGATAAAATATATAATAAAAGAATATCCTATGCGGTACTATACCATAAGGGCAGTAAAAAGTCAAACTTTCTTTTGTAAAAAATGATTTTTATCACAAAAAGGAACAGAGAAACTTGTAAAAAATTTTTTTTCTGTTATATTGAGATGACCGGAACACATATCATGACAACAGGAGCGGGAAAATGCTTTTACCCTTTTACAGCAATAATCTCAATGAATATTATGTTACTCTGGCAAGGAAAAATTTTGCCCGGAGAAAAGAGTGCCTTGATAAGATCACAACAAAAGAACAGGCGGAAACGTATGTAAGAGAGGTAAGAAGTAAAATAGAAAAGATCTTTACTTTTCCAAAGCGTACCCCTTTGAATGTAACAATAACAGGGAAAAATACTTATGAGGATTACAGTGTGGAAAACATCCTCTATTACAGCCGCCCCTCCTACCCTGTCACTGCCAATATGTACCTTCCGGCAGAGCGTAAGGGGAAAGTGCCTGCCATACTTTTTCTCTGCGGACACGCTATTGCCGGAAAAGGAAATGATATTTACAGAACTGCATGTATTACTCTGGTGAAAAAAGGTTTTGCCGTTTTTGTCGTAGATCCTGTGGAACAGGGGGAACGGCAGCAGTATCTGGACAGTCCCACTCCTTTCGGGCTTTGCGGAAATCATACCCTTATGGGGAAACATCTTTCTCTCTGCGGGGAATGGTTCGGAGTATGGCGTACATGGGATGCAGTGCGGGCACTGGATTATATGGAAACAAGAGAGGAAATCGATTCCAGCCGTATCGGAGTCACCGGAAATTCCGGAGGGGGAACTCTTACAACATGGCTTGCCGCTTCCGATCCCAGACCTGTTGCCGTAGTCCCCAGCTGCTATGTGACAAGCTGGAAACATAATGTGGAAAATGAACTGCCTGCCGATATCGAACAGAAACCGCCCTGTACTTTTGCATACGGTCTGGAAATGGGGGATTTCCTCCTTGCCCAGGCTCCACGGCATATTATGATCCAGGGGCAGGAAAGAGACTTTTTCGACCCCAGGGGAGTGGTGGAGACTTTTGAAGAGGTGAAAAAGATCAATTCCCTTCTTTCCGGAAATGATACCCAATATTTCATAGGGCCTGATGATCACGGATATTTCAAAGCCAACCGGGAGGCTATGTACGGATTTTTTACAGAACACCTTATGGGAAAAAAAGATCCTTCCGAACCGGAAATCACTCTCTCCCCGGAAAAAGAAACTTTTGCCATTGAAGGCGGAGTATTGAAAAATCTTCCGGGCAATAAATATTTGCGCACCATTACAAAAGAACTGGGAGAAGAGCTGAAAAAAGCAAGGAAAGAAAAAACTGCGGAAGAATTGAAAACGATCCTCCGGGATATTTTGAAGATCACTCCTCCGGAAAAAGCCCCCTATTACCGGAAATTACGGTGGCGGATGCTGAAAGAGGGACTGTACCGCAACCGTTACGGTTTGGAAACAGAAGAAAATGTGATCATGGCAGTGCTTGCCGATCATTCCCCGCAAATAGCCTACAATCCCTGTAATGTAAAAAAGAATGTCACTCTTTTTATCCCGTCGGCGGACAGCCGGGAGGAATTGGGCTTGCGGAGTCCGGCAGAAGAGGAAACACTTTTTGCCCTGGATATGAGGGGGATCGGGGAACTGACACCATCCGGAGTGGATCTGGCATGGAATGCGTTTTTCAGTTTCTACCAGTTTGACTACCATTTTGCGGTGCAATCTTATATGTGGAATGCTCCTTTGCTGGGAAAAAGGGTCTTTGATATTCTGAGTGCAGTGGCTCTTATCACAGAAAATGCTCCGGAAGATATGGTTCTCACGGTGGAAGGCCACGGCAGGGGATGTATTCCCGCCCTTATGGCGGCATTGCTTTCGGATAAGATCCATTTCCTGAAACTTACGGAAGAATCCATTGGTTCCTATGAAGAAATCCTGGATGATCCTTTTGATGAACTGCCCCTTTCTTTCATGGCTCCGGGGATCTTGAAAGAAATGGATCTGCCTGATATGAAGAAGGCTGTGGCGCACAAACTTGTGGAAGCGTAAAAATATGCCGGAAAAAATTATTTTCTTCCGGCATAATGATCCAGTTCATCCAACTGTTCTTTGGAAAGACTTTTTGCGGCGATCGTATAAGCCATAATGGTCTGTTTTGCCGCATTTTCCAATAATTCCATGCGGTCGAAGGCACTGAGAAGATCTTTCCCCACAGTGATCACCCCGTGATTTTCCATAAGACCGCAATCAAAAAGGCGCATTTTTTCCGCAGTAAGTTCCGCAAGTTCCTTTGTTCCCATGAGAGCATAGGGGATCTTTACCACATCTCCGGCAACAGCATAGGCTTCGGCGGTAAGATGGGTATTGAGTTCATACTCTTTTGCAGCACAGAAGAATGTTGCAGTAACGGGATGAGCGTGAACGATGGCGGAAACATCCTTTCTTGCTTTGTAAATGGCAAGATGCAGATTTGTTTCAATACTTAATTTCAAATCTTTTGTAAGATTTTCCCCCTCCATGGTGACGATCCCCACATTTTCCATTGTCTGGTTTCCTTTATCGGACTGGGAGGCAGTGATGACGATATTACCATCGGATGTACGGCAGGAGATATTGCCGCCGGAAGTGGTGGTAAGGAACTGTCTGTAAAGCCGCCGCATGAAAGAAGCGACCGCTTCCCTTTCTTTATTGTACGGAAACATAGATTTTCTCCATAAAAAACTGCTGCAAAAAAGACTTTTGCAGCAGTTTGAGATTCAGTAAAAAAGACTTAAAGAGCCTCTAAACGGCGTTTGAGAGCATTGCAGGAGATGATCTTTTCCTGAATGAGCGAGGGAGTATAGTAGTAGTGATTGCTCGCTTCAAAGGCAACACGGGCATCTTCACACTGACACAATCCCACACATTTGGCAAGAACAAGTTCATTTTCCAGAATGGCAAGGAGTTTTTCTTTATTCCCTTTCATATCCCGGCGCAGCATGACAAAGTCAATGGCGTTGGAAGTAGTCTTGAAGTGACAGTAGGTGACAAGAGCAAACCGGTAGAGTTCTTCAAAGTTCTTTTTGTATTTTCCGGTAAGTTTATCCCGCATTTTTTCCATAACGGGAAGCCCTTTTTCCCAGTTGTCGGCCACTCTGTGGAATGCTCTGGAAAATACATCTTCCGGATAACGGTATCTCCATGTTTTGATATCGTCATAGGGGAAGCCCACCATGGAGGCATCGTAATTGGTGGGATCCAGCCACAAAAGGTTCATAGGTCCATAGTTCATGGGAGCCTTGTAGATGCAGTATGCACTGTCAAAGGGGAAATGCACAAAGGCGTCACTGAATATTTTTGAGGCTTCGGCAGCAGCTTTTGCTCCTTCGCCGTAGAGTTCTTTATAAATTTCCTCCTTGCTCTTGGAAAGCAGTCCCACCATGGGAGAGGGGGCACCGCCCAGAGTCCAGGAAAGCATAAAGTTTTCCACGCCTGCTTTCCGCAGATCGTTCAGGTGTTTTTCCACCAGATCGAATACAGGCATATAGGGAACAGCACTCATTTCCCAGGAGTTGTTGATCTGTACTTTTGCCACCCGTTCAAGTCCGCACTCTTTGGCAACAAGGAAGTTTTCTTTTGCTCTGGGGGAAGGGCCGGGTTTGGAAATGGAGTAGTCTACCACGCTTCCCTTATGACCTTCGCAATCGGTTTCCACGCCCCATTCGCTGACAGAAAGGATGGAGACATTTTTGGGTACTTTGCGGATGATGTCATTGATATAATCAAAACCCCATGCCCAGGTGTGAGCCATTACTCTGGCTTTGGGATTGCTTCTGTTGATACCGTTGGCGAGAGCGGTAAGGACTTCTGCAATGATATCGGAAGTGAGACGGTCTTTGCAGATGGGGCAGGAGTTTTTATGCTCATCCGTGGAATAGGCGCAGTTTGTGGTATTTTCACTTCTGGTGATGGTAAAGATCCCGGCAAGATTGGGGCATTGGGCAAAAAGAGTTGCCATGGCGTTTTCCAGATAATCCAGCACAGGTTTTTTAGAAGTGCAGAGGCAGAGAGTTCCTTCCTTATCGGTAGCTCCTTCCAGATCTTTGAATTTATCTGCCCATTCCAGCATAATGGAACGGGGTTCATTGAAGTAAAGATAGATCCCTACGCCATGTTTGGCGGCACGGTCGGAAAGACGGCGGAGATTTTTCACTCTTCTTTCATAGTTTCCGGACATTTCCGGAGCGCGGTCCCAGGGAACAAGTCCGTAGAGAACTGCCTGGAACCACAAGCCATTGATCCCGGCTCTGGCATAGTCTTTAAGCATTTCATCGGAGAAATCGGAAAGTTTATCATCCATAAGAGGATCGCCGTAACTGGCGGAATAGGGATAGATCATCCGTAAGTTTTTCGTTTTGGCAGGCGCTACTCTTGCGCATTTTTTGAAATCGAAAGGTGCAAAATTCTTTGATTCCTTTACAAGTTCGGCACAAAGTTCATTTTTGATCTCTTTGAGGCGGGCGATGGTCTCTGCGGAAGGTTCTTCATATTTCAAAACTTCTGCCGCAGGTTTCAGGGCACCGAGTTTATGATAGAGGAAGTCATCTTCTTTCAGGCAGAAAGCCAGTTCTTTTTCGCTCATATCCAGCATTTGAAGGATCTGTTCATAGGGGAGAAGGTGCCAGTTCTGACGGATGAGGGAAATATAGCCTTTGGTCTTCCAGAATTTTGTCTGGCCTGCTTCGTATTTAGGCAGTCCCATGAATTTGGCAATACGCAGTACTTTTGCAGAAGTTGTACCTAAGATCTTTGCCATTTTAGCCACAGAAAGCATATTCCAGTTACGGAAGATGAAGCAACTGACACGGTCGGGAAAATGGGTAAAAGAAAGAGGGGGGGGAGTTTTGCCCGGAGGCAGAAATTCGTAAGCCATGATGACTCCTTTATTTTTTATTTAATGAAAAAATGATCTGATTACAGGCTCTCTGACGGTGTTTAATTTAACATTCATTCCATGAATGTCAAGATAAAGAAAAGGAAAAGAAAGAAGTATTTTCTGCATTTTTCCCGTCAGGCAAGATCCACAAGTTTCCGCATTGCCATGGAAAATGCTTCCATAGTCACTTCCGCATCGTAGCCTGCCCGGTGGGGTCTTGCCGTATCGATATTCGCCCCCAGTCCCCATGCCTGGACAAGGGCGGGAAGACTGTAACTGGGAAGTCCGGGATAGGCCTTTTTGATAAGAACGATACTGTCGTATGCGCCGTTTTTCAACAGGGGAAGCCCCACTCTGGCAAAACTTTCCTGCATGAAACTCAAATCAAACCTTGCATTGTGCGCCACAAGGCGGGAACCGCGGATAAACTCCTGGAAAGCATACCCCGCTTCTGTAAATTTCGGAGCATCTTTCACCATCTCATCCGTGATCCCGTGAACTCTGCTTACTGCACAGGGGATGGCAACTGCGGGATTGACAAGGGTCTCAAAACGGCTGTAAGAACCGTCCACTTCCACCCGGACTGCCCCGATTTCCACGATACGGTCTCTTGAAGGGCTCATGCCGGTTGTTTCAATATCAAATACGGTAAAGGGACCGTGTTTATGCCAGAGTGCCATTTTCTTCTCCTGAATGAAAAATCATTTATCCTGATAGCCGTCGGGATATTTCTGTATCCATTTCCAGGCGGAAGAGATGATCTTTTCCGGATCTTCATACATGGGAGTCCAGTTGAGTTCCTTTCTTGCTTGGTCGGAACAGGCAATAAGTCTGGGGGGATCTCCTGCCCGCCGGGGAACCACATCTGCCGGAATGGGGTGTCCGGTCACTTTCCTTGCCGCATTCAGGATCTCCAATACGCTCATACCATTACCCGTTCCCAGATTATAATGACCGGCATGGGGTGCATCAATGGCTTTTTCGTGGGCCTGGGCAAGGTCAAGGATATGGATGTAATCTCTTATACATGTTCCATCCGGTGTATCATAATCATCCCCGAAAAGCATGGCTTTTTCTCTTTTTCCCTGTGCCACTTGCAGCAGAATGGGGATAAGATGGGTTTCCGGAGAGTGATCCTCGCCGAAGTTTTCCGTAGCTCCGGCGGCATTGAAATACCGCAGTGCCACATATTTGAGGCCGTGGATCTTATGATACCAGGAAAGGATTTTTTCAAAACAAAGTTTGGATTCGCCGTAGGCATTGATGGGGTTCTGGCTTGTCGTCTCCCTTATAGGGATCTCGGAAGGTTCACCGAAAGTTGCGGCTGTACTGGAAAAGACGAAAGCAGATACTTTCCCCTCCACGGCTGCATCGGCAAGATTCTGGGCATTTGCCACATTATTGCGGAAATATTTGCCCGGATCTTTCATGGATTCCCCTACAAGGGAGAATGCGGCAAAGTGCATAACGGCATCATAGGAATTTTTCCGGAAAAGATCCAGCAGTTTTTCCCGGTCTGCAAGGTCGCCCTCAATGAAAGAAGCCCTTTTATCAATGGCTTTTCTGTGCCCTGTGACAAGAGAATCGAATACTGTTACTTCATAGCCTCTGTCCAGCAGATATTCGGTACACGCACTTCCGATATAGCCGGCTCCCCCGGCAACAAAAACATGTCTTTTCTTTTCCATAGATCTTTTCCTTTGAGGCAAAACCCTCTTTAGTATGATTTTTCCTTACCTTATTCTTCTGCCGGTTTTGCAAGTTCTTGTGCAGTAACAAGGGGGTGATGATATTTTTTCCGTGCAGGATTGATTTTACCGTATTCAATGGCATCGGCGGGACACCATTGGAGACATGCCATACACTGTTCGCAATGATGGTGCCAGGAGGGATGCCCTGCTTCATCCAGAGAAATATTGGAGGCGGGACAGATCCTTGCACAAAGTTCACACCCGTTGCATTTATCATTCAATTTGAATCCCTTATCCGAACCGGCAAGAGTGGCAATGGCTCTTCCGGCAATGAATTTTACAAAAGTATCAATGGGGAAAATCCGCAGAGGATGGGTCTTTTTCCGTTTTTTCACCATAACGGCAGCTATACGCAAAGCCCGTTTGGCGCGCTGGAAGATCTGATTCTGCTGTTTTTCCGGCATTGCCCCGGCAAGGGGATAATAGTTGGAGGGCATACGGATATGGAAACATGCCTTTACATCAATGGAGCGTTCTGCAAGAACATCCTCCACCACAGGAAGGGCTGCTCCCGGTACACCGGAGGAAGTGCATATTGCATAAAGGAATCTTCCATTCTGCCCCTCTTCCGGCAATACGATGCGTTTGAGGAATTTATGTACGATGGAGGGTACTCCGCCGCAATATACAGGGAAAAAGATCCCGGTAATATCCGCATCCAGGATCACATCTTCGCCCCTGTCCAGATGGGCGATGGATATAAGAACGGCATCTTTAAAATTTTTTGCAAACTCTTTTGCCAGAAAATAGGAATTGCCTGTTCCGGAAAAATAATAGATCCTGTGCATAGTCTTCTCCTTCCCCTTGTGGAATAACATTATCTTATATTATAAGATAACCCTTTTTTCCCTATTTTTCAAGTTTAATGATATAAAAAAAAGAACAGGATATATTTTCCCTTACAGTTATCCCGTAATTTTCCTGTATGTTCCATAAATTGCTCCGGAAACTCTGTTTGAAACCGGAAACACGAGTACAGGATAAGTCCCGTAGGGACGATAGAATTCAGCCCGGGGTTTTAACCCCGGGTATATCATGTATCCCCCCACGAAAAAAGTCCCGTAGGGACGCAGGAAAAAAACTGTTGTAAAGTTATTTTCCACACTCACAGAAAAAATTATAAATTATACATTTTCCTCTGTATCCAGATGGTATTTTTCCTGCGTCCCTCCGGGACTTGAAAATCATTTTATCAATATACCCCCCCGGGTTAAAACCCGGGGCTGGGTTCCAACGCCCCGATGGGGCTTTTTTATTCTCCGTTATGATATTTACTCATACCGTCTCTTTATGGAAATCTGACAAAATCACTTTTTGAAAAATCAATTTTTTCACGCTCAAACATGGCAAAAATATCTGTTTTTTGAAAAATTACGGGATAAC
>JAGBXB010000119.1 GCA_017629515.1 Lentisphaeria bacterium
CGTATCATGATCCACCAGCCCTGGGGCGGTGCCGAAGGAACTGCGGCGGATATTGATATCCAGGCGCAGGAGATTTTGAAATTGAGAAGCAAACTCAACGGCATCATTGCCCATCATTCCGGAGTCCCCCTGAAAAAACTGGAAAAGGACACCAACCGTGACTTTTTCATGTCCGCGGAAGAGGCTCTGGAATATGGCCTTATCGACCATATCGTTCCCCATCGAGAACGCTGATTTCCCGGAGTTTTGATATGGCAAATAAAAAAGATGAAGTATTGCGCTGTTCATTCTGCGGCAGAGAAGGTTTCACCAAAGAAACCGGTCCATTGGTGATGGGCCCCGGATGCAATATATGTTCCAGTTGTGTAAACACCTGCCGGGATATTCTGGAATCCAACAAGCCTAAAAAGAAAGAGGAAGATCCTGTTGTGGAAAATCTTTACACCCCGCAGCAGATCAAGGAGGAACTTGATAAGCATATCGTGGGACAGGATGAGGCAAAAAAGACTCTTGCGGTAGCCGTTTACAACCATTATAAGAGACTGCTTTCCGGAAGCGGAAGGAAAGTGGAACTCAACGGTCAGGATTTTTCGGATGTGGAAATCGAAAAAAGCAATGTGCTTCTCATTGGTTCCACAGGTTCAGGGAAAACCCTTATTGCCAGAACTCTGGCAAAGATCCTCAATGTACCTTTCTGTATTGCAGATGCCACCACCCTTACGGAAGCGGGTTATGTAGGCGAAGATGTGGAAAACATTCTTCTGCGGCTTTTGCAGGCGGCGGAAAATAATGTTAAAAAAGCCCAGATCGGTATTATCTATGTGGATGAGATCGATAAGATTGCAAGAAAAGGGGAAAATGTTTCCATTACCCGGGATGTTTCCGGGGAAGGCGTCCAGCAGGCACTTCTGAAAATTCTCGAAGGAACAGTGGCGAATGTACCTCCGAAAGGCGGGAGAAAACACCCGCAGGATGAGTTCATCAAAGTGGATACCACCAATATTCTTTTTATCTGCGGCGGGGCATTTGTTGGTTTGGATAAGATCATCCAGCGGCGTTCCGGCCATCATGTACTGGGTTTTGAATCCGGCAAACAGGCGGTGGAAGCGCAGAATGAACTGGAAGAAAATAAAATTTTGCGTTCTGTTCAGCCGGAAGATCTTGTTCGATTCGGGATCATTCCTGAATTTGCGGGCCGTCTGCCGGTTGTTACCACACTTGATCCTCTTTCCGAAGAAGATCTTATGCGGATTCTTGTAGAGCCGAAAAATTCGATTACCAGACAGTATCAGAAACTTTTTGCCATGGAAGGGGTCAAACTTACCTTCAAGAAAGATGCACTTCAACTTTTGGCAAAAAAGGCGGCGGAAAAGGGAACGGGAGCAAGAGCTTTGCGTTCTCTTATTGAAAAGATGATGACTGATCTTATGTTTGAACTGCCCGCAAAAGCGGAAAAAGTAAAAGAGTGTGTCATTACCGCATCTACGGTGGAAACAGGCAAAGCAAAATATATTTAAAAGCCAGATTTTATTGAAAAAATGTCATTCAGGGGGCTGTTGCAAAACCTCAAAAAAGGTGAGCAACAGCCTTTTTCTATTGTTTGAGCTGAATATTGGAGGTATAACATAACAGGTCATAACAGGAGAGAATTATACCTTATTTTATAAATACACAAGGCTATTTATTTCATTGCTCCAACATTGTGTTTGAGGGAACTGGATTTTTGATCGTTTATAAAAAAAGTTGGAATTGTTTTTATCGTTGACGATAAAAGCAATTCCGTCAAAAGTTTTTGGAAGATGGGGGGTACGGGGAAAGAAAATAAACTTTTTTCAAAAAGTTTTTGTCTTTTCCCCGTGTTTCCCCCTGTTCTTCATTTCTTTTTCGGAAGGATAAAGCGGTAGAAGAGTCCGGTATCCCTGTCTGTTACAGAACGGATGACCACATACCCTTTGCCTTTTTCTGCGATCCCGCAGGGGACATCGCTTTCGATTTCTGCATTTTCGATTCCCGGATAACGCACTTTAAAACGGAACGCTTTGGGATAGGTATCCGTTTCGCTGTAGAAGGTGGGACAGCCGCAAATGGTAACGATCACATCTCCATTGACAGAAAGACAGGAGTTGATCATACCATGTTCACTTCTTACGGCAGGATCTTTATCCAGGAAACAGGCGGCATTTTCCATTGCGTCTTTCATTTCCTGACTGATCGTAGCCTGACCGGCACCAAGTTTTGCCCGGTAGTCTTCCCGTTTTACGGTAGTGGGCGGCACATTGAAGAGAACCGTTCTCCCGTATTTGGTTTCATGGGCAAAGACCAGAGGGATATCGGCTTTATCTCCGATATTTTCTGCTCCGTAAAGCATCACATCCGCCCCGGCAGATTCATAACGGCAATTTGCCATTTTGTGCTTGAAGAGTTCAGTACCAACTTTCTTTACATTGACAACTTTCTTCCGTTTTTTCACACCGAAAAGATCTTCCAGCCCTTCCACATATTCAAATGCAAGGATACCGATCCCTTTTCTGTGAGCTTCCCTGATCCCTTTCAGGAACTTTTCCGGCGTTCCTTTATGAATGGGGGGAAGAATGATGTAAGGCGTATTTTCCGGAATTTTACCGATACTGGCAATATCACTTAAAACCGGCGTATTCCACCCTTTGCTGGTGAGGCAGATATGGGTAAAAGCAAGAGCTTCTTCCGCAGTATTATCCACATCCGTCCAGGGCTTTATAACTTTTTCACAGGGATTGTAATTGTGTTCCGTTTCATTATAGGAGCCGTGAAGATCAAAAAGATCCATATCAAAGAACATGAAAGGAGCAGGCAGCTGGGCAAGAGGTTCATTGCGTTTCATATTGCCCCAGGCATGGAGGAAATGTCTGAAAGAATCTTTCCGGGGCGTGGGGCAATGGAATCCGTGATCCCGCCAGTAATCAAATTTGCCGTTTTTGAAGAAAGGTGTGGCATAGGCGAAAGTATAAGCGATCGTCCTCTGGTGGGATTGTTCGATCTCATAAATACCGAAAGGAGGATGTGCCTGATATACCGCCCCGTCAAGACAGCCTACACCGCCTCCATAGTAGATCTCCGGATAGATATATTTTCTGCCTTTACCAACAAGTTTGTAACTTGCGATAAAGAAACTTGCCTTGGAAATGGGATAATCGCAGGACAAATGGTAATCTTCCAGGAAGTAGAAACTGCCGTTCTTATTGCTTTTATCGTCATAAGCATTGCCGTGCAGAGCATATCTTGCTGAATAGATACTTCTGTAATTCTGGGCATAAATGGCGGTCGGTCCGTAAGAACCTCTGGCAATCGCAGGATTGATGGCAAGGATCTTTTCAATGAAGGCATCCTGTCCTTTTTTCACCCTTGCAAGAACATATTTTATCCATTCATTCCAGCAGCTTGACACAAGATCATCAAAAAGTTCATGGGGAAGATACTCCGCCCAGTAATAAATGGGTTTACCCTGATTTTCCGGCAACTTGGCACGTTCTTCATTTTTCCGGATGATGGCTTCCACATCTTTGATGGTAAGTTTTTTGCATTTTACCTTATGTTCTTTGAGGAAGTCCCGCAGAAATTCCAGAATCACACCGAAATAGATCTGGGTACGGAAAAGATAGGGACTTCCATCGGAAAGTCCGAACTCTTTTGCGCCGATATCCACATAATCGGCATGCCGGATCAATTCTTTATTGCTTTCGCTCAATGTAGTATCATTGGTATTGCGTCCTGTAAGCATGAGGAACCATTTTCTGTGATAGACTTTCAATATCTCCCAGATCTTCAGCTTTTTCCCGATAATGGGATAACGCATCACCATAGAGTAATAATGTCCTGCCCCGCCCCAGCCGCTTAAAGGATCAAAGGCATCGGTTTCAAGATTGTAAACTTCATTGTTCATGGAAAGCATGAAGGGAAGCCCCGAAGCAACAGGAGGCGGTACAGCATCAGGATCTTCCGGCAGGATCTCAAAAACCTCCCAGTCATCATAAAGCACCATTCCGCCGCCTGTTACTTTCATCTTTAAATGATAGACCCCGCTTTTCAGGAATTTATTGAGAGTAATATTCCATGCAGTACATCCGAAATCGCCGGAAACAGTATTTTTTGCGGCAAGTTTTCCTTTTTTCACCTTTGTACTGATACCGGGGACGGCTCTTTCAAAAGGATCCTGGATCTCACACTCAAAAGTCAATTCCTCCACAGAATAAAATTTCTTACGGAAATAGAAACCGACGGTAAAATCCACTTTTTCATCATCATAGAAATAATGCTGTTCCTTTGCATGTTTTACCGCTTCAGCGTACATGGGGATCTTTTTGGGGATACGGGAAACAAGCATCTTATCTTCCGGACTGAATACTTTTATCCCGGTAAGATTCTTCCGCAGGGAGGGCCCTTCATAAAGGAAATTATTATTCATATCCCGGATCTGTTCCCAGGGGCCGTTTTCCACAAAGCACCAGGGTTTATGACACAAATGGGCGTAACCGGCAGCAACGATATATTCTTTGGGGAAATTCCGGCAAACCACCTGCATTTTCCGGGGGATCTCCGAAAATTTGATGGCGCGGTTTTCCGCCACTTTCTCATCCTGATCGAAAATAATATATTCCCCGTTGAAAAAGTAAACATTGAGAAATTCTTTTCCATTGCTTTCTATCCGGATATAAGGATCGGTCATTCTTTCATATTCGTAACACCATCCTTTTCCTCCGTTTTTGATCCGTTCCGGCCGGTTGCGGACCGTTCCGGCAAGAGTACAATCCAATACCACATAACCGTTTCCGTAATCATATAAAGCAGCCTCATACCGGGCGGGTTCGGTCATTCCCTGCACCTGGGAAAGAATAAATTCCAGTTTTTTCCCGAGAAGTTTCTTTTTGGGATCATCGGGGGAATCCAGTTTGATGGAAGTGATGACTGCTTCCCCGCCGGGAGCAAAAAGAAGATCAAATCCCACCTCCCCTTTTTCCGGATAATTTTTTTCTTCGATGATCCCGGTATAGGTTCTGCCGAAAACTTCTGTTGAAAGAGTATTGCCGTTTACGGCAAGTTTTACTTTCATATTTTCCATGGGGGGAAAATCAATAAAAACTCTTTTTCCAATGACTTTTTCATCCAGAAGGATCATAAGGTTATGATCCTGATCCAGAGAAAATTTCAGGTTGTGCCCTTTGGCAAGTTTTCTGTCATAGCGGAAATAATACTGGAAGCCGTAGCCGAACTGGATTCTATGCGTATAAAGAGTAAAATCCATCTCCATTGAAAAATCTTTTAAAGGAGGAGTATTCAGAAAGTGTTTATTGCCGTCAAGAGTGACCTGATACTTGCCAGGCTCAAAGATCTGCGCGTGTCCATGGGTGTAATTGGAATGATTCTCGATATCGATCCCGTAAGAATGTTTCAATTCATCCCTGACCTGAAAATCCTCATAATAATGGAATGCCATAATTTTCCCCTTTGTTTTTTTAGAGATAATTTCAAAAGTCCCCAAATGTCCCCCAAAGTTATTGACTTTGTCCTGTAAAAGGTGCATTTTCAGCTGTTACAGCAGCAGGAAGAACCTCAAATTACCTTTTACATGACTTTGTCACTTTTCTTTTCCTTTTTTTCGGATGACTTTTGAAAATACCTCTTTAGAGTGTTTTTTTTCCAGAGAACAGAGAAAAATATACAGGCGAAAAGATATTTTACAAGATAAAAATGATAAAAAAACCATTTCTGATGTTAAAAATTAACATCCCTCTTTTTTCTTACGAAGGCAGAATGACATTCAAAGAATATTTCTGCAAAATTTCCGCCGCATTCTGCAATAGATCCTTATTGGGTCTTTCCACACGGGGCATCGTATCTTTTTCCCCGATAAAAGCAAATTTATTTCTGGCAAAATCATGGTAGGAAAGAAGCCGCACTGCGGTAATATTATTCAATTTTCCCAGAAAACTTCCTGCGCTGCGGAGATATTTTTCCTCCATATTGTGAAAGGGCACCATAAGCATCCGTATTTCGATCTTTTTTCCTCTTCTGCTTAATTTCTGCAGATTTTCCATGATCCTTTCATTGCTGCATCCGGTGAGCAGTTTATGCTGTATGGGATCAGCACATTTGAAATCATATAAAAACATATCCGTAAAGGGCAGGACCTTCTCAAAAGATTCCCACGGGACTTCCCCGCAGGTATCTATTGCCGTATGGATATTTTCTTTCTGTAATTTTTCCAGTAATGAAGCACAGAAAATACTGTGCAGCAAAGGTTCCCCCCCGGAAAGAGTGATCCCGCCGCCATCGGCATAAAAGATCCGGTCTTCCAGAAGTTTCAGACAAGCTTCCTCCACGGTAATCTCTTTTCCATACAGTTCCAGAACATCATTATAACATACTTTTTCACATTTTCCACATGCAACACACTTTTCCCGGTCAAACTCATGGCGGCTGCCATTAAAACTGTGACAGGAACAAATTTGAGCACACTCTCCGCATAAAGAACATTTTTCCAATCTGACAGCAAGTTCTTTTTTTCCTTTCCGGCTTTCCGGATTATGACACCAGATACAATTCAGAGAACACCCTTTCAGAAAAAGAGTCGTGCGTATTCCGGGGCCGTCATGGACGGCAAAACGTTTGATATCTATATAGGGAACACTTAAAGGATTCATTGTATATTTTCCGCCTGTTTGATAAAACTTTCCTGCGCTTCATGTGTCAAATCATTGAAACGGGAGTTCCAACCGCACACCCGGACTTGAAGCGACTGATATTTTTCCGGTTCTTTCTGTGCCTCCCGCAGAACTGCCGCATCAAAAATATTGAATTGCAGACCGCTGCCGCCACGGGCAATAAAAGAACGGATAAGGGTACACAATATCTGCAACCCCTCCTCTCCGGCAACGCTGCTTGGATGAAGCATAAGATCAAGACATGTTCCGCAGGGGAATTTTTTCATATCGATTTTCAATACAGAATGCATGAGGGCAGTCACGCCGTTGCGGTCCATTCCGATCACAGCATCCATATTTTTGGATAAAGGCTCACCGGCAAGGCGTCCGGAGGGGAAAGCGGGAGTCCTCATACCGTACTCCACCACCAGCTGACCATATAACGAGGGGAAAAAACATCCCCCTCTGCCATTGGGCAATGCCCATAATTCTTTTGATACAAAATTGGCAAGTTCCACTGCAAGAGAATCGCTTTGCACCTCATTATTACCCCAGCGGGGGATATTATGCAATACCTCGATACGCTTCTTTTCATCATTTTTCCAGTTTTCCTGACAGATGCGGTTCAACTGTGCAAGAGTACAGTATTTTTTTTCATACACAAGATACCTTATGGCGGCAAGGCAATCCACCGCATCGGCAAAATAGGAGATCACGCAGCCGGTGGTATTGTAAAAAGCACCTCCATCAGAGACATCTTTTTCTTTCTGCAAGCAGGAATCCATCGTACCGGAAAGCAGAGGAAGCGGCATAAGATATTTCCACGCCTTATCACACAAAATCTGTTCTTTCTGCATGTGTGCGCAGGCAAGATGGATCTCATGAAAATACCCTTTCTTAAAACTTTCAAAGTCCATATACTCTTCATTTTTACGCAGGAAATGCATTAATACATGAGGCAGATACAATCTTGTCGTTCCTGATCCTGAAATCTCTTTTCCCGCCACCGCCGGTTCATAACACCCTATGGGGATGAAATTTTCCGCATCCTCTCTGCTGCGGCCATGCTGAATGAGACCTTCCACGATCACATCATAATTCAGGGAAACGATCCCCGTCCGCCCGTCCCGGATACATTTTGCATATAATTTCAGAAAATCTTCCGGCATATCCTCCCGGACAAGAATGGATAATTTCGGGTCAACGGTATTGAGTTCATAATATGCTTCCAGTGCAACAAAGGATAATTCATTGAAAGAGGGCCCGAAGCAGAAATTTTTTCCATACATCATCCCCTGATGCCGTGCATAAAAGGTCATAAAGAAAAACTTGATAAGATCTTTTGCCTCATTTGGCGTCAAACGATTTTTCTGAATATCTTCTCTGTAAAAATCAATATAAAGAGAATCAAATCTTCCCATACTGCGTATTGCCATGTGGGAAATTTCAATAGCATCATGAAAAAGGAGGGCAAGGGCAAATGCCTCATGAAGCGTTTCCGGAGCATGTTCTGCTATCCGGGCATAAACAGGATTGTGACACACTTCCGCGATCCGGCAGCTGTATTGCGCCAATGCCTCATAAACCGTCACAATACTTTTTCCGAATGAAGACTTTTTCTCTTTTGCTCTTCCGATCAAACCGGGAAGTCCCAGAGTAAGAATATTTTTCCAATCCGGTGCCGCATGACTTAAATCCACCATCCATGCGATCCCCTCGTCAAAATCATTGCCGTTATGGATCAGGCCCGGAACCATTTTTTCAGCAAGCGCGATACCATACTGCCTGTCCTCTTCCAGCAAATGGAACGTCTGTAACTTTCCGGCAAAAGGCAGTAAGGTTTCTTCCGCTATGGGCGCATGACGCAAAATAAGAGCAATGAGGAAAGCCCGGGCGGAAAGTCTGTCCTCTTCCGGATTTTCTTTTTTATGCTTCTCCCATGCCCGGCGCAAATCATTTTCGCTCCATCCGTTTCCGGCAGGATATACGGCATCGGCGTATTGTCTTTCCACTTTCTGCCGCAATTCATCAAAAGAACCGTACTGCATATTCTCTTTCTCCTGTTTACCATCCTTTACTATACACTGAAAGGAAAAAAAAGCAAGATGTGATCAAAATAAAAGTTTCTTTATACCCATAAAATTTGTAAAAAAAAATTTCTATGGTATATTACATGAAATTATTTTGCAACTCAATAAAAAAGGAGTGTATAATATGAAAAAACATTTTATTTTTATTTCGCTGCTGTTTCTTGCAGCATTTTCCCTGTGTGCAAAGGAGTTTCTGCTTACGGAAAACGGCAGAAACCGCTATCACATCGTTATCAGTAAGACCCCCTCCCCTGCGGAACGCCATGCGGCAAAGGAATTATCCGGCTATCTGGCAAAGATCTCCCTTTCCGGCAGAGCGGCAATACCGGGCAAAACAGCAAAAAAAGACAAATATAATATTTTCTTTGTTTTGAGTTCCGATAAAAATATGGTCAGGAAATCTTCTGTGGATGTAAAAAAACTTGCAACAGAAGATTCTTTTGCCCTTGCCGCAAAGGATGACGGACTCTATATCGTTGCCCATCATCCCCGGGGACTTCTTTACGGAGGATATGATATCCTGAAAAAATATGGCGGGATCCGCTGGCTCTTCCCCGGTGCTGACGGGGAATTTTTCACCCCGAAAGGAACAATAAAAGTTCCCGGTGGCACAACTTATCACAATCCCTCATTCACTGAAAGGAAAATTGGTTTCAACAGCGCAAATATCACAAGCGATATTACAGACTCCTGGGATTGGTGTGTAAGAAACAATATAAGATTTTCCGCAGGAAGCCATGTTCTGCGCCGCTTCAAAGATATCTCCGGAAAAATGCACATGCGCGCCGTGGAATCCGGAGATGGCGGACACGTTCTGGGCAATCTTCTTACCGGTTACGGCATCCGGAAAGAGGTGAAAAACTATGAAAAAGCCCTGAAAGATCTTTATATCCGGCATCCGGAATATTTCCCGGTAGTCAACGGCAAACGCACCCCCCTTTCCGGACACGCCTACCAGCCCTGTACTTCCAACAAAGACGTATTGAAAATCATGACAGAAAATCTGCTGCTTAAAGTAAAGGAAATGACTCCCGGCGGGGAATTTCTCATCGGCAATATGGATGGTACAGGCTGGTGCGAATGTAAAGAATGCAGTCTTCTTGATCCCCCGGAAGAACGGAAAATGGGCTTTGTTTCCACAAGATACTGGACGATGGTACAGACGATCGCAAAAGAGGTATGGAAAAAATATCCCCATGTAAAATTAAGCGGCTGGGCGTATCAGAATTTCCAGGTCGCCCCGGTGGGGATCGAACTGGATAAAAGGCTGAAAGTATATATTTCTTTCAACAGACGCTGTTACCGGCATGAGTTGAGAGATCCCGCCTGTGAAACCAATAAAGTATTCTGCCGTTATTTTGACAGTTGGAAAAAAGTCAAATGCAAACTTTGGACAAGAGATGAGATCGGGGTATCCGGCAGCAGTTTTGTCCCGGTGGAATCTGCCATGGTGAAAAGTCTTGTAAAAGATTATGAGTTCTACAATCTTTCCGGCATGGGGCTCTGTATGAATCCCCCGGACGGAGTTTACGGCAAACGTTATGACAATAAGATCATGACAAAATTGTGCTGGTACGGTATGTGGCAGGGTGCTTACATGACGGCACAATTCCTCTGGAACAAAAATTGCGATTATGATAAAATGTATGAAGAGATCAATTCCCTCTGCTACGGTAAAGCCTGGGAAGGGGGAATGAAACGATTCAGGGAACTTATGACAAAAGCCTTCCACACCACTCCGGGCTGTTTCGGCTGGGGACTGGGTTCTCCTCTGGGTTTGTGTCTGGAAGATGCCGCTCTGCATAAAGAGATGCGTGAATGTCTGGAAAAAGCGGAAAAAGCTGTTCTTGATGACCACAGAAGTCTGAAAAGAGTCATGCGTGACCGTTACATGTTTGATCTCACATGGGAAAAGGAAAGAAGAAATTATGTTTCATCCTATCTTCTTTATGAAGCACCGGCAAAAAGTGGAGAGATAAAAATTGATGGTATTCTGGACGAAAAAGACTGGAAAGAAGCGGCAAAAGCCCCGGCTTTCAAGCAATTTATGAACAAACCGGATAAAATCAAATATCCTACGGAAGTAAAAATTCTGCATACACCGGAAGCATTGTACTTCGGAATCGAATGTACCGAGCCCTATCCTGCAGAAAAATTGGTTGCTCTTGCCAAACATCAGGATCACGTAAAAATCTGGAGCGATAATAAGATCGAGATCTTTATTTCCCATCCGGATCAGGGAGGATCCTACCACCATTTGGCATTCAATCATAACGGAATTCTTTATGATGCCTTCAATCAGTTGGGGGATGTACGGGAGAAACCGGAATTTCTCTCCAAAGCAACTCTGGGAATCAAATTCCATAAGGGCAAATGGATCGCGGAAGTCAAAATCCCCACAGCCCCGCTGGGGATGAAATGCAATACCGGTAATACCTGGAAGATCAATGTAGCCCGTACCCGTCTGGCTGTGGATACACCTCCCAGAGGCAGGGAAATGACCAGTATGAGCAATGGTCACTTCCATAATGCAGATAACTTTACCAATGTAAAATTTGTTCCTGCAAAAAAGAAAAAAGGGTTCTGGAGTTTCTTCTGAAATATTATAGAAACAGATAATGTATCAAATCCGCAGAAAGGAAATATGTAAAATTTCTTTCTGCGCTTTTTTTTATTTTCTCAATTTAAATTGTGCCGGAGTACAATGATACACCTTTTTAAAAGCATTGCATAAACTGCTGGCGTCACAAAATCCATGACGGAATGCTATTTCATTAAGGGTAAACAACCCTCCTTTAATATCATTTGCCGCATTCCCCAGACGCACCCGCAAGGCAAACTGCCCGTAACTCACCCCCATCACCGAATGGAAAAGGGAGGAAAAGCGGCTTACACTCAGTGAACTGGCACTTGCCGCTTCTTCCAGAGAAAGAGGAACAGGCAGAAGCCGTATCCGGCTTACAGCTTTCATGATCCGGCTGATATTCCCATTCAATACGATCTCCCCTTCCGCCGGATGGGAAATATGTTCCCCGGCAGTAAGGATCAGTTCATGGATGCTCAACCAGCAACGGGTATGCCAGTAAGAAGGCTGTTTTCTCGATAAATGCAATAAATTGCGCGCTGTCCGCAGCAAACCCTCCCGCTCTTCCGCCGTTGCCGGACAATATCTCCGGGCAGGTTCCACAGTAAAAGGAGTAAGCCAATCGGCATCTGCATAAGGGCCGCAGTTCCCGATACTGTCCGCACTGATATTTACAGAAAGAATCAGGGTTCTCCGGCTCACAGGTCTGTATGCGTGAGGCTCCCAGCACATGACAAACCACCCCTCCCCTGCCTGATAGATCCGGGAATGACTGCCGACTACAGCTTCCGCCCTCCCCCGGAGGACAATACTTATCTGCAAAGCATAATGCACATCCCCATTCAACTCTTTCACAGGCTCTTTGTGATAATCCCATACGATATTGAATGGACTTGCCACAGATAAAGGATGGCTCTGGGAAACCATGAGGACTTTTTCCAGCACATCTCCTTTTGCAGGAAGGTGTTTTTTTTCCTTTTTTACATTCTTTACCGTTTTTCCGGCTTTTTCTCTCTTTTCCGGGATCATTTTTCCCGCCGGAAACAGTTTTTTTCCCGATATACCGGAACTCTTTTTTTTCTTTGTCATAGAATGGGTCAATTTAATTTTCTCCGGTATAATGCCGCCTGGGTATAAGGAGAATCCTTTACGGGAGTGATACCTAAAATCATGATTTCTTTTGCATCGGGACTTAACATAACTTCCCCGCTTCCACCGGGGATCCCGGACTCATTGGAGGGGGAGACCCACCCTTCCGCTTTCAACTGCATGGCAATATTGGAAAGAAGTTCCTCTTTATTCATTGTGGAACGCAATAAGCCGTAAACAGCATTCCTCCGGGGAAATTGTATGACATGCACACTTTGCGCCCCGGCAGGGAAAGGCAGAGTATGGGGCCAGGCGGGATTTTTCCGGAACCCTTTTTCAGGTACACTCATGGAAAACATCACCCCTTTGCCGATGCCATCGGGAGCAACGATAAGGATCTTGCGGCAGAAACCTTTTTCCGGCGGCGTACTGAAAAGCAATCCATTTTCATTCATTGCCGCTTTTCCCGCAGGATACCGCATTTTCAGTGTCCGCAGGGCATTTTCGGGATTGGCGTCGATGATGGCGGTATTCAAAATCAGATCCATGCCATTAATGGTAACGCGTTCCTGACGCAAACTCTCTCCATTCAGCAATTTATCTGCGGAAACGATGGAAGAGGGTGCGCCTTTATGGAAAGGCCACAAAGAAAAAACCTCTCCAAACAGGGAAAAAGCAGAAAAACAAAAAAGGATCATGCCGTATATCATTCCATTTCTTTTCTTCATTTTTTTCTCCTTTCCCTGTTCTTCCTCTATTTGTTTACATTCCCAGGATCTCTTTTGTAGCCTGCAGGAGGCAAGAGTGTTCCTCTTTTGAACCAACCGTGATGCGTACAAAGTCCTTTGTTCTTTCAGCGGGGAAATACCGGATGAGGATATTGCGTTTTTTCAATTCCAGAAAATATTTTTCACCACCGCAGGGGGGAATGGTGAAAAGGAAATTGCTCTGGGAGGGAATGGTTTTGAATCCCAGACGGGCAAGTTCACTTGTAAGTTCCGCCCGGTTTTCTTTGATCCTTTCGATATGTCTTGCAAAATATTCTTTATCCCGCAGAGAGGCAAGTGCAAGTTTCTGTGTAAGCATTGCCACATTGTAGGAGTCTTTCATCTTGACCATCCCCTCAATGATTTTTTCGTGGGCAAGAGCGTAACCGAAACGCAAACCGGCGAGACATCTGCTTTTGGAAAATGTACGGGAAACGATCACATTGGAATATTTTTTCACCAGATCCGCACAGGTATCTTCTGCAAAATCCCCGTAGGCTTCATCTATAAATACGATCCCGTTAAATTCCGCACAAATCTTTTCCATCTCCTTTTTGGGATAGAGATTTCCCGTAGGGGCATTGGGTCGGGCGATCATAAAGCAGTTGGCATCTTTCACCTGTTCCATCACATTGGAGGGAATATTGAAATCTTTATCCAGAGGGACGGCGATATAGGGTGCGCCCTGCAAACCGGCAAGAGTGGGGTAAAGAGAGTAGGAGGGATCAAAAGAAGCAAGGGGTTTATCCTTGGAAGTGAAACAGCGGGCAGTAATGGTAAGGATATCATCCGAGCCGTTTCCGGCAATCACATTTTCCGGGGAAAGACCGTTCTGGGAAGCGATCTCTTCTTTGAGTTCCGTAAAAACCGGATCCGGATAAAGACGCAGTTTTTCATAATCAAAATCCTGCAATGCCTGCCTTACAGCAGGAGACGGTGCATAGGGACTTTCGTTGGTATTGAGTTTGATGATCTTTCCCCCTTTGGGCTGTTCACCGGGAACATATCCCTGCATGGAGTCGATCTCACTTCTGAAATAGGAAATATATTCTTTCATTTTCGTTCCTGATTAAGTTTGATTATTCTTCAAATTCCCGGCGGATGCTTCCACTGTATCCGTGGGCATCCAGAGATTCCATCTTTGCAAAAGTTTCGATATGCTCCACTTCCTGCATCAAACCTTCTCTGGTATATTCAATAATGGAACTTCTGCGCAGAAAATCCACAGCAGAGATCCCGTGGAAAAATCTTGCCGTCCCGGCGGTGGGCAGTACATGACTGGGGCCTGCCACAAAATCCCCGGCAGGTTCAGGAGTCCAGGAACCGATGAAAATAGCACCGGCGGCAGTAACTTCTTTTGCCCGTTCCCGTGCACCTTCAAACATAAGTTCCAGGTGTTCAGGAGCGTATTTGCCTGCGATCTCCAACGCCTGACTGATGTCTTTCGTATGGATGAAAGTCACCCCTTTATCCAGAACACGGTCGATGGTCGCCAATCTCTGACGCATGGCACACTGCTTTGTGATTTCTTTCTGCACTTTTTCCAGAAATTCTTTATCATTACTTGCAAGAACAGCCTGTTCAAGTCCGCTTCCATGTTCTGCCTGGGAAAGAATATCGGCGGCGGCAAAAGCGGGATTGGCGTTTTTATCCGCTACGATCATGATTTCCGAAGGCCCTGCAACCATATCAATAGCCACATTTCCATAAACCTGTTTTTTGGCAGCGGCAACAAAAGCATTTCCGGGGCCGACGATTTTTTCCACTTTGGGAACAGTATTTGTCCCGTAAGCAAGAGCTGCAATAGCGTATGCGCCCCCCATACGGTAGGCTTTGGTCACTCCGGCAACTTTCATTGCAAAAAGTGTCTGGGGATGGATCTTTCCATCTTTACGGGGGGGAGTTACGGCAATGATCTCTTTTACTCCGGCGGCTTTGGCGATAGCGGCAGTATGCAGAACGGTGGAAACAAGGGGGGCTGTTCCGCCGGGAATGTAACAGCCGACGCACTGCATGGGGGTGAATTTTTCGCCGGTAATGACCCCTTTTCTGGGAGAAAATGTCCAATCAGCGGGGATCTGATGTCTGGCGAAAGCCTGAATATTTTTAAAGGCACATTCGATAGCGGCACGTTCATAGTCTTTGACAAGGCTTTCCGCTTCGGCAAATTCCTCTTCCGTCACCATAAATTTATCAGCTGTGATGTCCACGGAATCAAATTTTTTCATCATTTCGCAAATAGCTTCATCGCCTCTTTTGCGTACATCTTCCAGAATACCGGCAGCAGCCTTTTCCGCAAAATCAGGGGCGGCAGGCCGGTTGTAAAGAAGTTCCAGAGAAGCGGAAAAATCCGCATCATTGAAAGAAATCGTCTGCATATAAATATTATCCTTTCTGAAAAAATACTTTCATACGGCATTAATATAACCTTTTTCTTTCCATTATGCAAACGCATTTTCTTTTAATTATATAAATAATGGAGAAAACCCTCCTCCACTTCCATCCTCCTCCGTACTCCTCCGTCCCCCCCGGCAAAAAAAAACAGGACACCCCCATTTTGAGAGTATCCTGTTAAAAAAGAATCAAACTTTTTATGCCATCTTGATATGATCTTTCAAAGCATCTTCCAGAGGATTGAAGTCATCGGCACAGAATCCAACGGGATTGTGTTTGATCCAGGCTTCCGCAAAGGGGAATACACCGGATTTTTCGCCGAAAACTTTTGCTTTGTTTGCCATGTCGATAAGATAGGCATCGTTGCCCTGACTGATGTCCAGCCACTCTTTCTGACTCTTGTGGCAGGCAAGCATATCCCGCTTCATATCCATTTTGGAAGTCACATCCACAAAGAAATCGGGAATGACCGGACGGCGGATCTGGTCAGTCATGCTGTGAGGCATGGAGTGATAGACCGCAACATCCTGCAAAGTGGGTTTGGCGGTGGGAGCGCATTTCATGTTGGTCATACCGCGGCAGAAAGCGGCGGAAACCGCAAGACGGCCGGAGTTGATATGATCTTCCATGTAGTCGAAAGGCCCATGCGTAAGCACGATTTCAGGCTCAACTTCCCGGACGACGGGAACGAGTTTTGCCAGAAGTTCATAAGTATAGAATACTTCGATATCGTCGCAGATACTTTCATGGAAGTGCATTCCGGCAAGTTTTGCTGCGTTCATGGCTTCTTCACGGCGCATCCGTACGATAGTCTGATAATCGTAACGGTTGGTACCAAGAGAACCATTGGCGATATTCATGTAATGCACCTCATAACCGGCATCTTTCAGCATGAGGAGCGTTCCCGCCATCCCGAATTCGATATCATCGGGATGGCTGGCAATAGCGATTGCTGTTTTAGCCATGATCAGTGCATCTCCACTTCACAAACGCCGAAACCGCCGCGGAAGAAGTTGAAGACGATTTCGCCGGGGTGGTTGGAAAGAAGGGACATGGGTACGCAGCTGTCCGCGATCTTCTTGGAGATCATGAATGTAGTAAGACGCTGACCGAAGGGATTGTCATGGTGGCCGGGATGCCAGATGGAGACTCTTTCAGCCTTCCAGGTTTCACGGGGACCGACGGAAACAGCGGAGGAGGGAACGTTCTGCACAGTTCCGCCGCCGGAGGTACGGGCGTTCTGGATCAGGGTGATGGGATGAAGTTCCACAACACGGGCACCCATGGCGCAGTATTCTTCAGGTGTGGGAGGATTGTCTTTGTATTTGCCTTCACGTTTCACAGGGTCATTGAATGCCCAGTGTTTGGTTTCGCCCTGACCGCCCTGCATGGTCACGCAGCGGATCTGGTCATAGCTCTTGGAGTATTCAGTGGGATCTTCTGTGGGGAAGTGGAGGTTTTCCACGGGCATACGCAATTTGGGATCGATGCGGTTGAAGCACATATCCATATCGGCTTTCTGGAAGCCCAGGGGGAAGTTGCAGTCAACAGCTTTACCATCGACCATCCATTCATCCATACCCCAGAAGTGGGCGTTTTTCAAGCTGATCCCGAATTCATTGACCATCTGGGCAACGATGGGCAGCTGTTCGGTGGGACCGATAGGACCGCAGATACCGCAGGGATTGTCAGCGGTAGCCTGTTTCCATGCGTTGATGTATTCCAAAGCCTCGGCGCAGTAGAATTCCTGCAGGGTATCATAGATATTGATCTTGAACCCGGGGCGTTCATAACTTTTCAGAGTGTCGATTGTGATCTTGGCGGCATCATCCAGGATGCTGCGGTCGAGGGTGGTGTAATCCCACCATTCGGGAGAGATTTTGATAAGTGCGCGCATTTTTTCTTCCTTTGTTTTTTTGTTAAAGAGTTTATCAAGGAAAATCCTTTTTACAAATCATACAAGTAAAGATAACGCATATTCTCTTTTTTTCCAGTAAAAAGTAAGGAAAAAGTCAAGAAAAGAATACTTTTTTTTGATTTTTTCTCTTTTCTGTATTGATTCCTCCGCAGATTTTCTGAAAATCGGGAAAAAATCCTCTTTCTTTTTCGCTCTGCTTTCTTTATAAAATCTTTCCAACGCATATCTTTCCTGCCGTAAATTGGTTGTCTGAAAAGCCACCACCCTCCCTTTCTCTCAAACCTGTCTATATATATCCTTTTTTTCCATTTCTTTTTCCTCCCCCGATTTCTCCCCCGATTATTGCAGAAACCACAGTTATCCCACATTTTTCATATTATATCCCTGAAACGGTCAGTCCGGGACAAGTCCCGCAGGGGCGGTTGAGCCCGGGGGGGGGCAAAAGTACGATGGATTTTTTCATTGTGTCTGCTCAAAAGATGAAAAAAGTTTGGTAAATATTCAAATAAATCGGCAGATGGAGAAATGGCAGTCCCTTCTGCCGCTCTTTCAGAGCTTGATTTTTTGTTTTGTACGCATCCCCGGGGGTACGGTCCCTTACAGGGCCCTACCCACCGGGCTTTGTTCCTACGGGGCTTTCAGCCCCTTATGCCCTTTCAGGGCTGGTTTTTGTAATCACCCCGTGGACTTATAACGTTTCATCTCTATCCGGTGGGGATTTTTCCTGCGTCCCTGCGGGACTTCATTCATGGTGGGAACATATTTTCCCGGGGTTGAAAC
>JAGBXB010000120.1 GCA_017629515.1 Lentisphaeria bacterium
CAACAGACCTTCGGCATATCGTCCGTCGTCTTCAAGCACCAACAGACCTTCGGCATATCGTCCGTCGTCTTCAAGCACCAGCAGACCGGCTGGCGGTAAGACTGTCACCGGACCGGCAAGCAGCACCAGCAAACCGGCAGTATCTCGGCCGTCTTCTTCAAACACCAACAGACCTTCGGCATATCGTCCGTCGTCTTCAAGCACCAGCAGACCCGTTGGCGGCAGGAATATCTCCCAACCGGCAAACCGTCCTTCCGCTTCAAACACCAGCAGACCGTCGACTTCCTCTTCAGCATCATCAAATATCTATGGCAGACCGTCAAGCGGTATAAGTTCTCCGTCAACAACCCGGCCGTCCTCGTCAAGCAGCAAACCGTCTTCCTCAAGTTCAAGCAACCGCTCCAACCCAGCGGCGGTTTATACGGTTTCTCCAAGCCAGAGTAAAGGTACTTCTTCCTCAACCAGACCGTCTCCTTCTGGTTCAAGCAACCGCTCCAACCCAGCGGCGGTTTACACGGTTTCTCCAAGCCAGAGTAAAGGTACTTCTTCCTCAACCAGACCGTCGCCTTCTGGTTCAAGCAACCGCTCCAACCCATCGGCGGTTTATACGGTTTCTCCAAGCCAGAGTAAAGGTACTTCTTCCTCAACCAGACCGTCGCCTTCTGGTTCAAGCAAAACTTCCAGCGGCGGCAGAGGATCAACCCCGACTGGTAAAAGTCAGTATATGGAAGATGGTGCTTTGACTTCCGGCAGTTCTTCCAACTCTTCATCCGGCAGTCTTGGTGCAAGACCTTCCACCAGCAGACCTTCCACATCAACGACATCTTCAAGATCAAGCTCAACTTCAAGTGGCGGAAGAGCCTCAACTCCGACTGGCAAAAGTCAGTACATGGAAGATTGAGCCCCGGTAAAAAAAAGAAAATATCCCGTCCTTTTCATTCTTGATATTCGGACGGGATATTTTATCAGGTATCACAACGGTAATATATTAGGGGAATCGACAGGGAAAATATGTCAAAAAAACTTATTCTTACATTCATTGCCGGGATACTTTTGGGCAGCGGAACAACTTGGTTCTTGAAATCAGGAAACAGTACAGAGCCGAAACATCCCCATAAAGCGAATGTCGCTGATGAATTGAGGATAGCCCCCTTATTTGCTGAAAATTTGGAAAGACTTCAACTATACAGAAGTTTCTACGATTCAATGTTATCTGGAGGAGATTTTGTATGGCGTACCAGTGATATGGCAATTTTAGCATCTACTTGTGCGTTTTTTGGAGAAGTGGAACTTTATCTGCTTGCCAACGCCCATCTGAAAACTCTTCCGGATAATCAAAAAGCAGAATTTATAAAACATTATAACCAATGGCTGGCTGAATATAAACAAAAAATCCAACAGCCTTTCTATGCCCAGGACGGTGTAACGCAACTTGAGGGGACCATGACGATTCCGATGTATCCCGGCCGCAAAGATAATCTGCTGCAGGAGTTCCTGAAAACACTACCGGGGAGAATAAAAGTACAAAAAGCCCGGCTTTATACAAAAGAAGATTTTGAGTAAAAAATCTCCTTCATGTCAATAAAAAAAAGGTTGCTGCTGACCGGTACGGTTTGCAACAACCCTTTGAATGAAAACACAAAATTCTTTAATTGCGTTCAAAAATAGCAAGAACATTCTTCAATGCCCGTGCCGTACCCTCCATACAATCTTCCCAACCTTCAAACTCCACAGAAAGGAAACCATCATAGTTGGCTTCTTTGATGAGTTTGGCAATGGTATCCAGATCCACATCACCATCACCGGTAATGGCTCCGCGGATATATTTATTGTGCAGAGTCTTGATGTAACCGGCTCCGTCCGGCGGAGGGGTGCTCTGTCTGCGGATATGGAAATCTTTGAAATGGATCATGGAGGCATAGGGAAGATTATTCATTACCGCAGAAACAGGATCTTCATCCACGCAGAGGAAGTTGCCCACATCCAGAGTAGTCCGGAAATTTGTTCTTCCCACAGATACCACAAGGCGGCGGACTCTTTCACTGTTCTGCATATAAAAACCGTGATTTTCCACACTGGTTGTGATCCCGTACTTTGCCGCATGATCGGCGATTTCACCGCAGGCATCCACCAGAAGCGGGAAATCTTTTTCAAAATTTTCCTGAGTATTTTCTTCCAGAGGTCTTGATGCGCAATCATGACGCATTCTTGTTGCGCCCATTTTTGCCGCGATTTCCACTTCACTTTTCACTCTGGCAATTTCATTGCGGTATGCTTCCATATCCGGTTTGACAAAGTTTGCACCAATGGTATAGGAACTGATCACCATTCCGGCATCTCTGACTTCTTTTTTCACCAATTCGGCAAGCTCATCATTCCCATTGAGAACGAGTTTGCCCGAAGCACTTATCTCAAAGTGTTTTGCACCGTGTTCCGCAGCAAAACGGATGGCTTCGGGAACAGATATTTTTTCACTGTTGACAGCCCGGGAAAGGCTGTAAGAGGTTATTCCAACTGTAACCATTTTATACTCCTGTTTATTTTCCACAACATTTTTTATATTTTTTACCGCTGCCGCAGGGACAGGGATCATTTCTGCCGATTTGAGGGCTGTCATTATGATAGGTCAAGTTGATTTCCGGCATTTCCGGCATATTTTCCCCATCGGAAGAAAATTCCCCATCCATTTCCACAGGCATCTGGGATTCTCCGGTGGAAAGTCCTTCATCAATATTCTGGAAAATGAGATGCTGACTTCTGGGATTGGCATCAAACATTCTCTGAAATGCTTCCATATTGGTTGCGGAAAGGAACATTTTGGCAATGATCTCATTACTGATATCATCCATCAGGTTTTCAAACATGGAAAACGCTTCCTGTTTGTATTCCACAAGAGGATCTTTCTGGGCATAAGCACGCAGTCCGATACTGTCACGCAAACTGTCCATAGCATAAAGATGATCCTGCCACAAACGGTCGATGGCATTGAGAATGATGCTCCGTTCCAGATATTTCAATCCTTCCGGATCTTCCGCAGAAGCCTTTACTTCATAGATCTCTTTCACTCTGCCAACTACCAGATCGGTGATCTTATCCACATCCGGCAATCCCTTTTCCTTAAAGATGGCAAGTTCCTGCTCCTCAAATCCTATGGGGAAAGTGGTATTGAGCCATGCGGCAAGTTTAGGCAGATTGATGGGGCAGTTGGAGTCTTTCCCCGCTTCGGCAATGGCTCTCTGCACATGGCGGTAAACTTCATTATCCACGATGGTGAAAATGAGAGAACGGCAGTCATCATTGAAGAGTGTTTCTTTACGGAAACCATAGATGACCTCTCTCTGTTTATTCATCACATCGTCATATTCCAGAGTGCGTTTACGGATGGAGAAGTGATACTGTTCCACCCGTCTCTGGGCGGTTTCAATGGAGCGGGAAAGCCAGGGATGCTGCAATTCCTCCCCCTCATCCAAACCGAAGTGTTCCATGATCTTCACGATCTTATCCGAACCGAAAAGACGCATGAGATTATCTTCCAGAGATACATAGAATCTGCTTGTACCCGGATCTCCCTGACGGGCGGCACGTCCTCTCAACTGCCGGTCGATACGTCTGGCATCGTGCCGGGAACTGCCGATAACGAAAAGTCCGCCAAGTTCCGCTGCGCCCTCTCCCAGTTTGATATCTGTACCGCGTCCTGCCATATTGGTAGCAACGGTGACAGCATATTTTCTTCCTGCCTGTGCCACGATCTCGGATTCCCGTTCATGGTTTTTGGCATTGAGAACATTATGAGGGATCTTTTTCAATTTCAGCATCTTACTCAAAATTTCAGAATCTTCCACGCTGATCGTACCAAGAAGAACCGGCTGACCTCTCTTGTAGGCTTCGGCAGTTTCCTCCACGACAGCTTTGAATTTTTCCCGTCTGGTCTTGTAAACAGAGTCATGGATATCCACTCTCTGACAGGGACGGTTGGTGGGGATGACTACCACATCCAGTTTGTAGATCTGATGGAATTCCCCTGCTTCCGTTTCGGCAGTACCGGTCATACCGGCAAGTTTTTTATACATACGGAAGTAATTCTGGATGGTGATAGTGGCAAGAGTCTGGGTTTCCCGTTCAATGGTCACATCCTCTTTGGCTTCCAGAGCCTGATGGAGTCCGTCGCTGAAACGGCGGCCGGGGAGGATACGCCCGGTATGTTCATCCACAATAAGCACCTGACCATCCGCCACAACATAATGCACATCTTTTTCAAAAAGGCAGTAGGCACGCAGAAGCTGGGAAAGGTTCTGCAATTTTTCGCTTTTGCGGACATAATCCTGCTGAAATTCCTGTTTTCTGGCAAGGCGTTCCTTTTCTGTGTAAGCAGCATCGTTTTCGATATTATGGATGGATTCCAGAAGATCGGGAAGAACGAACGCATCCAGATCGCCGGGGGAGATCGCCTGTCTTCCTTTTTCCGTAAGATCCGCTTCATGCTGTTTTTCATCCATGGCAAAAAAGAGCTCTTCCTGCACCTCCTGCAAAAGTCCCCTGTTCTGTTCACTGCGGACGGTCATTTCCATTTTTTCCAGAGCTTTGAGAATGGAACTGTCTTCCAGCACATGAGCAAGCTGTTTATGCCGGGGCATACCGAATTTCACCTGCAGAAGTTTGCGTATGGCAAGTTCCTGTTCTTCATCAGAAGCATTTTCCTTTTCCAGAAGAGTTCTGGCTTCCTGGATGAGCCGGGAACAGAGGAGACTCTGTTTTGTGAAAAGTTCGGCAATAAGGGGTTTGAGAGAAGCAAACTGATTGGTGGAAACCGCCACAGGGCCGGAAATGATAAGAGGGGTTCTTGCTTCGTCGATAAGGATGGAGTCCACTTCGTCGATGATGGCGTAAAAGTGATCTCTCTGAACAAGCTGGGAACGGTCGAAAGCCATCCCCATATCCCGCAGATAGTCGAACCCGAATTCACTGTTTGTTCCGTAGGTGATGTCACAGTTATACTGGGCGCGGCGTTCTTCCGGATCCTGATCATTCTGGATACAGCCCACTGTCAACCCCAGATAACGGAAAACAGTCCCTACCCACTGGGAGTCACGCCGGGCAAGATAATCATTGACGGTGACAAGCTGACAGTTGCCGCCGGTAAGAGCATTGAGATAAAGGGGCAGAGTTGCCACAAGGGTTTTTCCCTCTCCTGTTGCCATTTCTGCGATCTTGCCCTGATGGAGGACGATACCACCGATAAGCTGCACATCGAAAGGAACCATATCCCAGGTAAGTTCATGGTCACAAACCATTACTTTTGTTCCGCAAAGTCTGCGGCAGGCATTTTTCACTACGGCAAAGGCTTCGCACAGGATATCATCTGTGGTTTCGCCGTTTTTCAGCCGGTTCTGGAATTCCGGGGTCTTGGCTTTGAGTTCATCATCTGTAAGTTTCTGATATTCCACTTCCAGAAGATTGATCTTCTCCACCAGGTGGCGCAGTTTTTTCACATCCCGCCCGGACTTGGTACCGAAGATCGCTTTCAGGATCTTTGTAAGCATAGTTTTCTCCGTTGGTAATTAAAGTTCTTAACGGAACACTTCGGGAGAAGTGGGTTCCACAAGTACATGGAAGTCCACTTTTTTCTCTCCAAAATCCAGTGTGATCATGGTATTGAGCCGGGTAAGGAGCAGTACATACGGCACTTTCACTTCCCCTCCGGGTACAGCAACAGCCACATTGGCAGAGCCGAGAATGGGCTCCGCTTCCCGCAAGGCAGTGACAAGATTGGCAAGAAGCCGGAATTTCCCGGCAAGAGCCGCATCGAATTCATAAGGGCGGTGACATTCGGGGCAGAGTATCTGCATATCACCATTGAGTTCCAGTTCATTGAGGTTGAATTTCACAACTCCCGTGCAATTTTCTTCCAGACATTTGAAATCCAGCACAGCATTATTCTTCTTCATTTCCGGCATTTTCATCCATCCTTTCCCATATAGGATCATTTCATTAACGCAACAGTCCCTCTTCCGGCACAGACAGGAAGAGAAAGGTTTTAAATAAATAATATATACGCAAGTAAGAAGGATTGCAACATTTTTTTTCAGAATTCCCGTATTTTTTCCTGAAAGTTTACCGGGGAATGAAAAATAAAAAGAAAAATCTTTTTTTTACTGGAAAAAGCGTAAAAAAATGGTATATTACAGTTCCGGGATTGACCATATATAATAACAACAAAACATGGGAAACCGGAGAAAAAATATGCCTTTACAGCAAAAAAATGATCCGCAGAGTGCCGATCATACCCCGATGCCGGATTCTGACGGAGTGAAAAAACTTGTTTCCGCCATTGCGGAACAGATCCTATGCGAATACAGCATTACCGAAAACGTCCCCTTTATCCTTGTGGGGATCCACCGCAATGGAGTACCCCTTGCCAGCCGTATAGCCGATGAGATCTTCACCCGCACAGGCAAAAGACCCGGAACCGGCACACTGGATATCACCATGTACCGGGATGATATAGGATTGCGCAAAACTCTCCCGGATATTCAGGAAACACTTCTGCCGGATATCGACCGTGCCGATGTGATCCTTGTGGATGACATCCTCCAATCCGGCAGAACCATCCGGGCGGCTCTGGATGCCATCACCTATTTCGGACGCCCATCCAAAGTCCGTCTTGCCGCCCTTTTTGACCGGGGGAACAGGGAGTTTCCCATCCGTCCGGATTATCTGGGGCAAAATGTTTCCGTTCCGGAAGATCAGAGGATCGCCGTAGCGTGGAAAGAATTTACAGGCAAAGAAGATACTGTATTATTAACCCCTAAAAAAAGGCTTGCATAACATGACTGCATCATCCATCTGGACAAAAAAAGATCTGTTGAGTTTATATGATCTTTCCGCAGAAGAGATCCTCTGTATCCTTGATACAGCAGAAGAGTTCAAGAAAGTCTCCCAGCGCAACATCAAAAAAGTTCCTGCGCTGCGGGGAAAAACCGTTGTGAACCTCTTTATTGAACCCAGCACCCGTACCAGAGTCTCCTTTGAACTTGCCGAACAGCGTTTGAGTGCAGATATCATCAATATCAGTGCCGATGCCAGCAGTCTGCGCAAAGGGGAAACTCTGCTGGATACTGTAAAAAATATTGAAGCATTGCAAGTGGATCTTGTGGTCATGCGTCACTCTGCGGCAGGAGCTCCCAATTACCTTGCCAATCAGCTTTCCTGCGGTATCGTCAATGCCGGGGATGGCGCACACTCCCATCCCACCCAGGCTTTGCTTGACCTTTTCACCATCCGGGAAAAGAAAGGATGTATCAAAGGCTTGAATGTCACCATTCTCGGAGATATCCTCCACAGCCGTGTGGCAAGAAGCAATATGTGGGGGTTATTGAAACTTGGTGCCAATGTGACCTTTGCCGGGCCCTCCACCCTTGTTCCGAAAGAGTTTGAACAGGCAGGTGTAAGAGTCTGCCACAACATCCAGGAAGCCCTGGAAGGCGCGGATGTGGTCAATCTTCTGCGCATCCAGCATGAACGGCAGAAAAAAGGCTTCTTCCCCAGTACCGGGGAATATGCCAAAGTATTCGGACTCAATGCCGATACTTTCAAATACCTCAAAAAAGATGCGCTCATCATGCACCCGGGGCCCATCAACAGGGATGTGGAACTTTCTTCCGCCCTTGCCGATTGTCCCCAGTCGGTGATCCTTGAACAGGTGACGAACGGTCTTGCCGTCCGTATGGCGGTATTGTTCCTTGTTGCAGGCTGTCTCAAAAATGGAAGATAAGGAGAAAAAAATGGAAAATACAAAGTATATCTACCGCAACGCCAGAGTCATCGACCCTGCCACCAATACGGATGAGATCAGAGATATCGGCGTGGAAAATGGTCTTTTTGCCGATCCCGCCAAACTGGGAAGCGATGCAAAAATCATTGATCTGAAAGGATATGTTCTCGCTCCCGGCTTTACTGATATCCATGTGCACTTACGTCAGCCCGGCAACACCAATGCGGAAACCATCCGTACCGGGACTCTTGCCGCTGCCGCAGGCGGCTTCACCTCTATCGTTCCCATGCCCAACACCTCCCCCTGCACCGATAATCCCGGGACAGTACAGTTGATCATGTCCATAGCGAAAAAAGATTCCCCCGTACATATTCTTCCCTGCGCCGCCATGACCAAAAATCTGGAAGGACAGGAAATGACCGGGATCGGCGGATTGAAATCTGCCGGAGTCATTGCCCTTTCCGACGATGGAAAATGCGTGCAGAACCATGAACTTATGCGTCACATTGTGGAATATTCCCGTACGTTCGATCTGCCCATCCTTGACCACTGTGAGGATACCATCCTTGCCAGCGGCGGTGTGATGAACGAAGGGCATTGGAGCGTTTTTCTGGGAATGAAAGGCATGAGCGGAGCCGCCGAAGAACTGATGGTGGCACGGGATGCCATCCTTGCAAGAATGGCGGATTGGAAGATCCATATCCAGCATATTTCCTGCAAACATGCCATCAATATTCTGCGGGAAGCACGGAAAAACGGCATCAAACTTTCCGGGGAAGCCACTCCTCACCACTTTACTTTGACCGATGTGGAGATCAAACGCTTTGATACCAATTACAAAATGAATCCCCCTCTGCGTTCGGAAGAAGACCGTATGGCTCTTATTGAAGCATTGCAGGATGGGACTGTTACGGTCATTGCCACTGACCATGCCCCCCATACCCCCACAGCAAAAAATGTGGAATTTGACTATGCTCCTTTCGGGATCGTGGGATTGGAAACGGCTGTACCGGTCTCTCTTACGGAACTTTATCACAAAAAGTATCTTACTTTGCCCCAGCTGATTTCCAAATTCACCACCGGCCCTGCGGAAGTACTGGGATTGCCCATAGGCACTTTGCAGATCGGCAGACCGGCGGATATGACCATTCTGGATACAGAAAAGGAATTTACCGTTGATCCTGAAACATTCCGTTCCAAAGGCCGCAATACTCCTTTCGGCGGTTATAAAGCCAAAGGTTGTGCTGTTGCCACTATCGTTGACGGTAAATGTGTTTACAGTACCATTGATGCTTTGAAAGCTCAATAACAGTATTTGCGTAAAAAAATCAAAAGGGCTGCTGCTCACCTTTTCAGGTTTGCAGCAGCCCTTTTTTTATTTTTGAATTTACCTTTTTACCGGAAAACTATGGATCATTTATCCAGTTTGGTTACAGATACATCATCCAGCAGAACGAAATCGCCTTTTTTCCCAGGCACGGTAAAGCGAAGTCCCATCCACTCATTGGCGTTGATGGTATATTCACAGGTATAAAGTTTCTGTTTTTTATCCAGCTGCGCTTTGAAAAATCCGGTGGTGGGAAGATTTGTCCTTCTGTACCCGTGTTTGGCTTTGACGTCTCTGGTATCGCAGTATCTCTGGGCACTTACCAGAAGAGTCCCTTTGCCGGAGGCACGGAAGGTGACACGGATCTTCCGGGGGAAAGGTTTCTGCCCCAGTTCACCGCCTGCCAGAAGCTGATAGGTAAAACCGCTGTGAAGAAGTTTAAGGGCATTGGAGGCACCATTGGCTTCTATGGAGCAGTTCTTCACCGCCCAGTCAGCAGGCATACCTTTTTTGTTCAGAGTTTCAAAAGTACCGTTTTTCAAAATGGGCGTACCAATGATGATCCCTCTGTAATTGACCGTATCATGGTGGGGTGTACCATCCAGACTCATCTGGAAACCGGCGGCGGCATCACTTTCTTTTTCAGCGGTGACGCATCTTGTGGCATGAACTTTCCACAATGCCCCCCGTTCCGCTTTACCCATTTTGGCAAGGGGGACTTTTACTTCCATTGCAAAGCCTTTTTTGGTACGTTTTACAGCGGCAACAACACCCAGATCCTCTTTGGAATGATTGCCGGGGCAGCGGGCATCATAAACAGCACCGGAAACACTTACCGCCACCTGATAATATTCCTGTGCGGCGGAAGGAGGCATGATGAAAAATTCCACACTGTCATCATGGAACACATTTCCGTCTTTTGTTTTGCAGTTTCCTTTCAGTTTTCCGGGATATTTCGCATCGGCGACTACACGGAAATACAAATGATCATCATCGGAAAGAATGGAAAGAACGGTTTTGTGGTCTTTATCAACATTCTGTCCCCGTTTGCTTCCGAAAGTATATTTGAATTCACTTGTATGCCATGCTCTGTTCCATTCTGCGTCGGAGGGATCGCCGTCGATTTTGATATTGCCGACTCTTGTGGGAGCGGAACAGGCTCTGCCCAGCTGGGCACGCATTTTATCATTGGGTTCGATCCAGTAACGGTTCAACCAGTCACGGTCATCCTTCAATCTGCCTTTGAGTATGGCATCATTTCCGGCGAGACGGTCGGCTTCATCAAGGAAAGCAAGCAGTTTCTCCTTTGCCCCGGGGACGGAGAGAAGCTGGGGGCGTCTCTGGTCGCCGGTGGGATAGCCCAGGCAGTAGGAGGAGTTGTTCCAAAGTTCCCTGCGGTAGTCATGGTATTTTTTCATGGCAGGATAGGCTTTGCCGTAATATTTGCTTTCCACATCTTCCAGGATCTTTGCGGGATCAAGATCCGGATTCCACAGCATTTTTCCGGTGACACAGTACCACTGCCAGTTGGCATTGGCTCTGTCGGCACGGAAATCTTTCACTCCTTTTTTCGCAGGAGGCCAGAACTGGGCATCGGCAAAAAGCATCTCTTCCTTCCAGCCTTCCCAGCCCATTTTCCGGAAGAAACGCAAGTCTTTTGCCTGGATCTCTTCCAGACAGCCGTACATAACAGAAGTACAGTTGGCATATTCATACAATCTCATACGGGAGGAGATTTTCCCCCATGCTTTCATAAGATTGAGGTGGGTAACGTTTCTCTGGCAGGAGGGGTCGTTAAGTTCATGTCCATAGCAGCGGCCATGGGTGCAATAGTAGATGATGGCACGTTTATCATACTTCACATTTTTGGGGATGGAGCGGTAGGTATGATATGCCCAGGATTCCAGAAGAGCAGCAGGATATTTCTTATAAAGTTGTGCCATGATCTTTGTAACAACTTTATGAAAACGGGTGGAAACATTGATATAATCAAATTTTTCTGTTTCATCCAGTTTACGGCATTCGGCACATTCGCACCAGCCGGTAGTAACGTCGATCATACCGAAAAGATAATTGAACTTGTCTGCCGGAACTTCCTTATAGATACTTTCCACATAATCATAAATGCGTTTCTGTACTTCCGCATTGGAGATACAGATCTGCTGACCTTTCACCCGTTTGCCGTTCTGCAATGCAAAATATTCCGGATGTTTTTCAAAAAGACTCTGGGGAACAGGTTTGGTAAAGGTAAGGTGACCGCCATCCCCAATGGAAAGGATGGAGGTTCTTTCCATATAGAATTTTTCTTTGAAAGCGCGTTTGTAGCTCCAGGGGGGATTGATCTGGAAGCCCTGACGGACGGCAACGGTCTGACCGTTTACCGGAGCTTTGCCGGTAGCTCCCACATGGGAAAGCTGTCTGTAACGGAAAACCGGATCACGGACGATCTCAAAATCTGCAAATTTCAAAGCAGTTTTTGCAGGGATATATTCATAGGCATCCTTTTTTGTTGCGGCTCTGAACCAGCGGATCCCCGCTTTTTCATCAAGAAAAGCATAAGTACCGTAAAGTTCCCCCACACGGTCTTTCCCCACGATGTAAAGAGTATTGCCTTTACTGACAATGGCAAAAGCGTCGGGAGATTTGGCGGAAGATAGTTTCTTTGCTGCGGAAGAGGGAAGATCTTTCACATTTTCAAGAGTGCCAATGACAACTTTGGAAGAAGCGTTGCTTTTTCCTTTCACGGTTTTCAAAGCAAAATTGCTTACCTTTCCGGCATAATGGGCAAATTCCTTTGCGGCAAGAATGGTGGATTCAGGCACTTTATCCCCGATGACGATTTGCGTATCCTTTGTTACTTCAAAAGCACAGAGGGTACTTGCGGCAAACCCGGCAAGGAGCAGGGTTTTCAACAATGTTTTTTTCATATTTTTCCTTTCGTTAAAAATGAGTATTATTTACAATAATAAATGTAAACTCTTTTCCATAAAAAATCAAGGCAGGAAAAGAGTTTCACAAAGTAAAAAACACAGTTATCCCGTAATTTTTCAAAAAACAGATATTTCTGCCATGTTTGAGCGTGAAAAAATTGATTTTTCAAAAAGTGATTTTGTCAGATTTCCATAAAGAGACGGTATGAGTAAATATCATAACGGAGAATAAAAAAGCCCCAGCGGACGCGTTGGAACCAAGCCCCGGGTTTTAAGTCCGGGAAAGATTGCAAATAAAGATTCAAGCCCCAGCGGACGCGTTGGAACCAAGCCCCGGGTTTTACGTCCGGGAAAGATTGCAAATAAAGATTCAAGCCCCATCGGGGCGTAGGAACCAAGCCCCGGGTTTTAACCCGGGGATATATTGATAAAATGATTTTCAAGTCCCGTAGGGACGCAGGAAAAATACCATCTGGATACAGAGCAAAATCAGATTTCCATAAAGAGACGGTATGAGTAAATATCATAACGGAGAATAAAAAAGCCCCAGCGGGGCGTAGGAACCAAGCCCCGGGTTTTAACCCGGGGATATATTGATAAAATGATTTTCAAGTCCCGTAGGGACGCAG
>JAGBXB010000121.1 GCA_017629515.1 Lentisphaeria bacterium
ATACCTGCGTTGGCAAATGATCTCCTGTATTTTACGGTGATAATCCTGCCGTTCCATAAAAAAATTTTTAAAAAACTCACTGTTATTCATATTTTTATCCTGATTGCATACAACTTCTCTCTGAAATCATTTCACTGCCGCCTCTTTTATATATTCAAAAGAATGGCAAAAGTGATGTAATACAATATCATCTATTCTCCACTTTTCAACTTCAAGGCAGGATATCGTTTTGAAAAAATGTAAAAAAAACGGTAGAAAAGAAACTTGAAAGCGTTTTCTTACGGAAAGACAGGCTTTTTTATCGTATTTTTTCCAATCCGGTGGCGCGCAGAATATACATTCTGCCGGAAAAAGCCATCTTTTCTCTTGCGATACGGGCAATTTCTTCCGAATAACCGCCGGCAATAATAAGGAGAGTATCTATCTTTTCTTCCATGATTTTTCCGGGAGTTACTATATCAAAATGCGTTGCCGGAGTAAGTTTTCCCTGTTTGAATGGGGCAGAATCCGCCACAAAAAGAAGTTTTTTCTGCAATAAGGCTTTATCATACTCCTGTAAAAAACCGAGAACAGAAAATGTCTGGTGACTTGCCCCCCATACAGCACAACGATCGCCGGAAGACAAAATTTCCATACAATCTTTTACAAACTTTTCCTTTGCCTTTTTCATTCCGGAAAGATCCGGTTTTTCATAGGATTTTTTCACCGGAATAAAGGAATTTCTCTCCTCCTGCGTCATCTTTTTTACCTGCATGGAAAGAATATAAGAGTGAAAAGTATTTTCCGTATGCAGAACAAGAAAACCATTTTCATGGAGAATATTCCGCAAAGATTCCGCCGTAAAATAATAGAGATGATCCGGAATGAATTCTGCAAAAAAATCATTTTTGAGCATCATACCGAAGTCCGGCACTTCCACAAGCCCGACAGCCTCTTCATTCAGATTACCATAGATCCCTTTCAAATATGCCGGAATATCCGGAATATGTTCCAGAAAATTCAGAATATAAAAAGCATCAAAAGGGCCATTTTTACATTTTTCCGTCCCCGTATCGAAATATAATTTTTCCGCTTCCAATCCTTTATTTCTGCTCTTTTCCACATTTTTTATACTCCCATCCATCCCGTAAGGAAGCAGTCCACACTCCTTCATAATGGCAAGGTATTCCCCCTCCCCGCAGCCGCATTCCAGGATCTTTTTCCCCTGCAAAGAGTATTTTTCAATAAAAGAGGAAAATTGGGCAAGCCGGAAAATTCTCATCTCCTCCGACAATCCCGCCGTCCGGATAACTTCCCGGTAATAAGGTACAGGAGGCAAATCCAGCTGGACGACTCCGCAGGAAGCACATCTTTTCACAGAAAAATCCACCCCTTTATCAGGCTTTCCCTTTTCCGGAAGAGCCTGTGCGGAAGAAGGTTGGGAAGAAAAATCCATAAGACTTCCCTCACATAAAGTTTTTCCGCATATCCGGCAGTTTTCCATTATTTCCCCCATAGGAAACTTTTTATTTTTTTACAGAAGCATGATTCAAAGAAAGGATAAGTTCCGCCAACTCCATAACACACCCATCGCCGCCGGAACGGGCAAGTTTATATTTTGCCAATTCCCGCACTTCTTTAATGGCATTCGTCGGGGCAGCGGTATATTCCATATTACGGAATACCGGAAGATCCAGTTTACCATCCCCCATATAACAGATCTCGTCAGGGGCAGCTCCGGAAAGAGCAATGACCTCTTCAATGGCGGCAAGTTTTTCCTTGCATCCGGAATAGAAATAATCCGGCTTGAAACGGTTTTTGAAATATTTTGCAATAGGAGTATCCTCTCCTGTGATAAGTCCGACTTTGATCCCGGCACCCCGTAAAGTATATACAGCATCAATATCCCGGAAATCCAGCGTCTTATACTCTTTTCCGGTGGAATCCACCGTGACTTTCCCGTCGGTAAGTACTCCATCTATATCCAGCAGCACGACTCTGATCATTTTTTACTCCTTTTCCGTACTGAAAAACTGCATATTTTCTTTTGTTTCCTCTTCCGGCAGGAAAGGCCACATATTTTCCAGTTTTCCGGAAACCATGTTTCCGTCAGGAAGTTTCTGTGCCATGACTTTAGGCATGGTCTTATGGTCAAGCCGGACTTTCACCACACACAAACAGGGATCGTCTCCGGCAAGAACTTCCTCTATACCGGAAGCAAGTTCCTTATTGCAGGAAATGATTTTTGTACGTATATCGTAGGCTTTGGCAATTTTTTCAATGTCAGGCACGGTATAATTGCTTGCTGCATCCGAACCCACATGAAAGCCGCCAAACATATTGTTCTGGGTATTGACAATACTTCCATACCCCTCATTATCCCAGATGAACATTTTTATTGGAAGAGCCAGACGGTGGATGGTTTCCAATTCCTGTATATTCATCTGGAATGCGCCGTCGCCATTGATAAGGATGGTTCTGCGCTTCCCGTTGGCAAGACACGCCCCGACAGAATAGGGAAGTCCAAATCCCATCGAACCCAAACCTGCCGCATTTTTGATCTTCTGCCCCTTCTTTACTTTCATTGCCTGATAGGTTACTTCCCCTGCCGCTCCGGAACTTTCCGGAACGACCACATCATCAGAGGAAAGATTTGCAAAAAGCGTATCTGTAAAGCGGTACAAGTCTACTCTATCTTCCGCCCTGCCGTATTCAGGAGAATCGGTAAAGACGGGGTATTTTTCTTTCATTTTCCGGCAATAGCAAAGCCAGTTTTCCTTTTCCTGTATTTTCAAATCCGTTTCTGCAAGTTTCTCCATAAACAACCCGGCATCCATACTGAAAGAACAGGAAATATTTTCTATTTTCCTTATTTCCGCCTCATCGATATCCACCATGATTTTTACCGCATTTTTCGCAAAATCCCTGCTGTTGAATGCGGTAATACTTGGATCAAGGCGGCTGCCCAGAATCAAAAGAAGATCGCAATTCTGCACGATATAATTGGTATACCGCGCCCCCATGATCCCCGGAAAACCGAAATAAAGAGGATCATCAAAAGCCATAAAATCCGCCATTTTCCATGTGGAAATAACAGGAATGGAATATTTTTGTGCAAAAGAAAGCACTTTCTCACCGGCATTTGCCAACTTGATCCCGTTTCCGGCAAGGATCAGCGGGCGTTGCGCTTTTTCCAGAAGCTCTTTCAGATTTCTGAATGATCCGTCATTAAAAATTTCCTTTTTTTCCTCCGGAAGAAATCCGATCAGACTTTTTTCATCGATCTCCGCTCCCTGCACATCCAGAGGAATATCCAGCCAAACAGGCCCCATTCTGCCGTTTGTGGCTTCATACCACGCTTTTTCAAGATGATAAAGGATCTTTTCCGGCTCGGTGACCATAACAGCATATTTGGTAACGCCTGAAACCATGGAAACGATATCCACTTCCTGTGATCCCATCTGGCGGACACCGTATTTATATTTGAGATCACTTCTTTTGGCCTGCCCGGAAAGGAAAAAACAGGGTGTGGAATCAATGTAGGCGGCGGCTACTGCCGTAAGAGTATTTGTCCCGCCGGGCCCGGAGGTGACAAGCCCCACTCCGGGGGTATTGGTATGCTGGCCGAAAGATTCTGCGGCAATGGCAAGGGCCTGTTCGTGCATAAAAACCGTATATTGCAATGCAGGATGTCTGCCCAGAGCATCATCCAAATGCATCGCCCCGCCTCCCGGCAGCATAAAAACATGTTTTACCCCTTTCCCCGCAAGGAAATCCATTACAAAATCCGCTAATCTCATACCGGAATATCTCCAAAACAAAATTTATTTTTTCTGCTGCAACGGAAATGAGAAAATTTCTTATGAACGCATTTTCTTACGCACAGCAAGTTCTTTTTCTGTAAGAATACGCTCCCCTGTCCCTCTCGCTTTTTCCATCTGCCGGATAAGAGAAACCATTTCCCGCATTTCAGAGGGTTCGATACTGCTTTTCTGATCGGAGCCGTACATATTCCGGTCAAGGGTGAAATGTCTTTCAATACTTGCCGCCCCCAGAGCAACCGCTCCCAGTGTGGAAAGATGTCCTATCTCATGACCGGAATACCCCACAGGACAGGAATATCTGGCACGCAGGGAATCGATCATACACAAATTCGCCTCTTCCGGGCGAGAGGGATAAATGGAAACACAGTGCATAAGTTCAAAGGGACAGGAGTATTTACGGAATATTTCCACAGCAGTATCGATCTCCTCCCAAGTACTCATGCCGGTGGAAATAAAAGTATATTTCCCTTCCTGGGCACAAGCTTGCAGTAAAGGGATATTCGTAAGAACAGGAGAGGCGATTTTATTATATTTCAAATCATATCTCCGCAGAAATTTCTGGCTTTCCACATCCCAGCAGGAGGCAAACCATTCTATTTTATTTTCCTTACAGAGTTCGTGGATCATATCATATTCTTTTTCCCCGAATTCCAGACCTTCTTTCTGCGCTCTCTGGGTATTTCCCCAGGGGCTTTGCCGGGGAGAATCCAGAAATTCTTTTGTATAGACCTTGTCAACTGTCCTTTTCTGGAATTTCACAGCATCGCAACCGGCCTCCGCAGCTTCCCGGATCATTTTCCGGGCAAGAGCCGGATCTCCATTATGATTGATCCCGATCTCTGCCGTGATAAACACATGACAAGACATATTCCTTCTCCTGTTCTTTATTCTGTTTTATCCTGTTCCTACTGGTAATTTACTGCTTTTTCTGCTCTTTTTCAACTGAAAAACTGCAGTATGAAAAGATTTTTTCCGTAAAAAGAAATATTCACAGTAAAAAAAACAAAAAAACCGGCGGATCGCACAGGACCCAACCGGTTTTCTCTTGAAAGAAGAAGAAAAAATTATTTCTTCTTGGCAGCTTCATTTTTCTGAAGTACGCCAGCTTCCAGCAGCTTGTCGATAAGCTGCTGCATGCTGTTGAAAGCAGCGAGAAAGCCCTGGGGAGGCATTACGATACGCACATTGGCTTTGGGAGTGGGGGCTTTGCCGTCTTCTTCGGGCTGAAGAGAAACGAAGTCATAACGGACCATGCCGCCTGCGAAGTGAATCTGACCGATACCGTCTGCGAAGATTTCTTTTTTGTTTTCCATTGTACTTTTCCTTTGTTTTTTGGAAGCATTTTACCGCTTCATATTGTTTATGCTTCAAATTTGAGATTATGATCCAAATTCTATATACGCGTAATATATTTCTCAAATGCACCTTTGTCAAACAGAAAAAGAAAAAAAAGTGCATTTTTTCAAAAAAAGGCAAAATATTCTCTTCTTCAACAGTAACAAAGCAGCATAGTACAGCGAAGAAAAGAATGCTCCTGTATATATCTTTCTTCAACGCGGCAAAAAAACATCTTCCGGAGCGCACCTTTTCTCCGGAAATTTCTGATGGAGAAACATGCCATACCGTACATAACACAATAAAATGCCGCATAACAGAGGTTTTTCCCTGAAAAAATCTCTGTTAAGTATTTTTTCCCTTGAAAAAATTATGATTTAAAGGTAAGTTAATAGAAATTTCTGATATTTTCAAACTGTTACATGGAGAAAAAAATGAATCAGCTTACAGGAAAAACTGCCCTTGTCACCGGAGCATCCAGAGGACTGGGCAAAGGAATAGCTCTGGAACTGGCAAAAGCGGGAGCGGAAGTAATCGTCAATTACCGTTCCGGAAAAAAAGAAGCGGAAAATGTAGTGGAAGAAATTTTACGCAACGGAGGAAAAGCTGTTGCATTTGCTGCTGATGTTTCCGAAGCAAAAGATGTGGAAAATCTCTTCGATTTTATCAGAAAAACCTATGGCAAACTGGATATTCTTGTAAATAACGCAGGAACCACCAAAGCACAGAATATTTTTGAAACCAGCGAAGAAGATTGGGATTTTATCATAAAAACCAACCTCAAAAGTCTTTTTCTCTGCACCAAAAAGGCTATGGAAATGATGCGGGATGCCAAATGGGGACGCATTATCAATATCAGCAGTATGGTAGCACACAGGGGGGCTCTTTTCGGGCATTGTCATTATGCGGCAACAAAAGGGGGCATCCTCTCTTTCACCCGTACCATTGCCCGTACCGGCGCACCTTACAACATCACCTGCAATGCCATTGTACCGGGGATCGTGGAAACAGAATTGCTTTTCCAGACCCACGGGGAAGATGGAGTGGCGGAACTTTCCAAAAGTGTACCGCTGGGATTGGGCAAAGTCAAAGATGTGGGACTTGCGGCAGTGTATCTTTCCGGAGAGGGAGGAAACTATATGACAGGAGCCTGTCTCGATATCAATGGCGGAATGAACTTCCATTGATTTTCCCTTTCCGTGTTCTGCGGAAAAAAAAGACAAAAAAAGGGGGGTTGCCGGAAACACAGGCAGCACCCTCTTTTTTTTCAGATCGTACCAGCTTTCTTCCGGGGTTCAATGGTAATGAAAGGCTCTTTCAGAAAGACTTGATCTCCGGCACCGAGGTACTCACTTTTGATGTAAAATTGAATACACACTGTGGGGGCGGATACGACAAATTCAGAAATATATTTCTTCCATCCGGCGGGAGTATATTTGTTCATGGAAATGATTCTGTAACGGATCGTCCCTTTTTTCCCGACCTCCCGGATCATCACCCGGAAAGTGCCGGTAAGTTTTTCCGGATTGACCATTGCGCCGAAAGTAACTTTTTTATTCAGGATCTGTTCTGTTTTCAGATTGATATGCTGCACAAGCTGAAAATCCTTTTTCTTTTCCCGGCCCCGGGCGACAAGCACATTTTTCCCGTCCTGTTTTTCAATGACAAAACCAAGTGCTTCCGGGGATAATTTCAGGCGGTTTGCACCGATCCAGAAACGGAGTCCTTCTGTAAAATCACTGTTCTGCAATTTATATTTATCTGCTTCTGCAGCACATACAGAAGCAAAAAGAGAACACAACATTACGGCAATCAATAGGATTTTTTTCATTTTTCTCTCCTTTTCAGAAATTATTTTGCAACTAAATACACTTCTTTCCAGATACCGCCCTGGCCCTGTTTATCTTCCACACGCACCACAACAGTCTGAACGGACTTTTTCCAGTCGATGAATTCAGTGATATTGATAACGAAAGGCGTTTTCCAGTCATCGTTTTTGATATAGAGGTGTTCCCCTGCCTTTTTCCCGTTGACATAAATGACACAGGATTCATCCACAGCACCGAAACGCAGGAAGATCTCCTTTCCTTTCAAACTTTTATTCACCTTGCAGCCGATACCGTACCAGCCGATACCGTCATAATTTTTCAATATATCCACAAGTTTCTGCGGTACTCCCTGGGCGACGGAAGCACCCTCCCAGCCGGAGGTGATGGGAATTTTTGCCCACATGGCGGAAATGGCATTCAAAGGAAGAGAATAATACTTTTCCTTCACACCCACATCCTTCTGATCAGGTTCAAAATACCACATTCTGGGGAGACTTTCCGCATAGGAATATTCTTTCATTTCTGCGGCTGCTTTCATCCCTGTAAGGTCACTCTCTTTTTCCACACGGAAAAGATTGGGCCAGAAGATATTCAGATCATTTTTATGTTTGACCCGGAAAGCGAAAAGAGCCTGATTGACTTTCATTTTGTCATTACGTTTGGCTTGAATGGCTTTTGCGGTAAGGAGAGCGTGTTTATTTTCCAATTTCAAGGCGGTCAAACGGCTCTTTTCCTGTTCAGAAAGTTTTTTCACATCCACATTTTCAAGGAGTTTTCCTGCCTCGATATAATCTTTTTCCGTAACGATCTCCTTGATACGGGGGACGATATAATAACTTAAATTATCGTACATTTTTTCCAACGGGACATTATTCATCACCCGTTTTTCCCAGATATTTTTCCGGATGTACTGGAAATATTTTTTCACGCTGTCCTTTGCAGCCTCTCCAAAAGAACTGTAATACTCTTCTTCCAGACTTTCAAAAGGTCTTTCCGGTTCAATATAGGAACGGGCAAGAATGTAGGTCACGATCCCGGAGGAAGCCCAGGTATTGGGCAGGGAATCCACATCCGTACCGATCACATTATATTTTCTTCCCAGCTGGAATTCCTTATACACCTCTTTTTCATATCCGAGGGGCAATCCCACATCCAGCCAGAATGTATTGGGACGCAGGAAAATCGCCTTTGTTCCCATATCCTGCCATTCCTTGTAATACTGTTCCATTTTCCGCAAGTTGAGGAAGATGGAAACAAAGCCGATGACAGCGTTGGGATGTACCTTGATTTTTTTCGGTCCATAGATATAATCCAGATAAGCGTAAGTACTTGCCCGCACATCTTTGCGGTCTCTGGTTGCCTTTTCCAGAACGGCATTCATCTGATAGATCATCATATCACTTTTGGAGCCGAGTTTCTTACATTCGGGGCAGAGGCAGAAGAGTGTGGAATCGTTGGGGCAGAGATTGATGCAATCGCCTTTTCCTTTTTTCCAGTTTTTGTAAATTTGTTCAATGGCTCCACTATTGGTCATACAAAGCTGACCTCGGTCGACCAGAGCCACTGGGTTGCGTTCCCCCGCTTTATCCATGGCAAAATATTGGGGGAACTTTTTCCCGTAATACTTCCACCATTTTGTAAAAGCGTGACCGTACTGCACACGGCGGCGGGCGCCAAGTCTCTGGCGTTTGCTCCATTTGCCCACTTCTTCCTGCCATTTGGTGTGTTCTTCTTTCGTCAGATGAAATTCTTTCGGGAGATCCAGTTTGCCTATGTTATACATACTCATAAGCCCCTCCCGCATCCCGCGGAATTCCAGAGAACTGCGCCAGGATTTTTTGGAAACAGGCAGAGTGAGAACAGCTTGTTTTTTATAGGCGATACCTTTTTCCCCGGGTTCAAGGTGACGGATCTTCAATACATTATTGAGGAAATCATATACTGCATACAGTGTTCCGGTACGGGAAGAAGAAAAAGAATTAAAAAGACTTATTTTGGGGTCATTATGTTTTCTTCTGCTTTTTACGAATTTATCTTCCCCGTAGAGATAAATCTCCCCCTTGGGAGTGATCTCCCACCGGGCCTCTTCGGTCAGAAGTTTCTTTTTGTCGGAGGGGGCAGCTTTCCCGATATAAAAACGGGTCTTTTCCGCTCCCGCTTTTGTCTTGACGGGAACTGTTTTTCCGTTAACAAGTTTCAAGTGATACTGAAATTCTTCTGCGGCATACTTTTTGATACTGTCTGCCTTTTCCGGCAGAATGATGGCACTTTCTGCCGGATCGACCGTAATCGTTTTTCCGTACAAAGCAAAAAAGCAGCCGAGCAGCAATGTTGTAAACAGGATTTTTCTTTTCATTTTTCTCTCTTTCTTATAATTATTTTGCTGTTAAATATACTTCTTTCCAGATACCGCCCTGGCCCTGTTTATCTTCCACTCGCACCACAACCGTCTGAACGGACTTTTTCCAGTCGATGAATTCAGTGATATTGATGGCAAAAGGCATTTTCCAGCCATTGGGCTTGATATAGGGGTGTTCGCCTGCTTTTTTGCCGTTCACATAGACAATACAGGTTTCGTCCACAGCACCGAAACGCAGAAAAATCTCCTTTCCTTTCAAACTTTTATCCACTCTCACCCCGATAGCGTACCAGCCGATACCGTCATAATTTTTCAATATATCCACAAGTTTCTGCGGTACACCCTGGGCGACGGAAGCACCCTCCCAGCCGGAGGTGATGGGAATTTTTGCCCACATGGCGGAAAGAACTTTCAAAGGAAGAGAATAATATTTTTCCTTCACTCCCACATCCTTCTGATCAGGCTCAAAATACCACATTCTGGGGAGACTTTCCGCATAGGAATATTCTTTCATTTCTGCGGCTGCTTTCATTCCGGTAAGATCGCATTGCTTTTCTATCCGGAACAGATTGGGCCACAAAATATTCAGATCATTTTTATGTTTGACCCGGAACTGTAAAAGAGCCTGATTGACTTTCATTTTGTCATTGCGTTTGGCATGAATGGCTTTTACAGTAAGGCGAGCGTGTTCATTTTCCAGTTTCAAAGCTTCAAAACGGCTCCTTTCGGATGGGGAAAGTTTCTTCACATCCACTTTTGCAAGAAGTTTTCCAGCCTCAATATAATCTTTTTCCGTAATGATATCTTTGATACGGGGGACGATATAATAACTTAAGTTATCATACATTTTTTCCAGCGGGACATTATTCATCACCCGTTTTTCCCAGATATTTTTCCGGATGTACCGGAAATACTTTTTCACACTGTCCTTTGCAGCCTCTCCAAAAGAACTGTAATACTCTTCTTCCAGACTTTCAAAAGATCTTTCCGGTTCGATATAAGAACGGGCAAGAATGTAGGTCACGATCCCGGAAGAAGCCCATACATTGGTAAAGGAACTTACATCTGTTCCGATCACATTATATTTTCTTCCCAGCTGAAATTCCTTATACACCTCTTTTTCATATCCGAGGGGCAATCCCACATCCACCCAGAAAGTATTGGGACGCAGGAAAATCGCCTTTGTTCCCATATCTTTCCATTCTTTGTAGTATTGCTCCATTTTCCGCAAGTTGAGGAAGATGGAAACAAAGCCGATGACGGCGTTGGGATGTACTTTGATTTTTTCCGGGCCATGAATGTAATCCAGATAGGCATAGGTGCTTGCCCGTACATCCTTGCGGTCTCTGGTTGCCTTTTCCAGAACAGCATTCATCTGATAGATCATCATATCACTTTTGGAGCCGAGTTTTCTGCAATCGGGGCAGAGACAGAAAAGTGTGGAATCATTGGGACAGAGATTGATGCAATCGCTTTTCCTGACTTTCCAGTTATTGTAGATCCTCTCAATAACTTCGGCATTGGTCATACAAAGCTGACCGCGCTCACCCAGAGTTGCGGGATTGCGTACCCCGGCCTTATCCATGGCAAAATATTGAGGGAACTTTTTCCCGTAATACTTCCACCATTTTGTGAAAGCGTGACCGTAATGAATGCCGCTGCGTGCGCCAAGTCTCTGGCGTTTGCTCCATTTGCCCACTTCTTCCTGCCATTTGGCAAGTTCCTCATTGGTCACAAGAAACTCTTTGGGCAGATCCAGTTTTCTGATCTGATAAAGACTCATGATCCCCGGACGCATGATCCGGAATTCCAGAGAACTGCGCCAGGAATTTCCGGTTACCGGCAGAGTGAGAACAGCTTGTTTTTTATAGGCGATCCCTTTTTCCCCGGGTTCAAGGTGACGGATCTTCAATACATTATTGAGGAAATCATATACCGCATACAGTGTTCCGGTACGGGAACGGGAGAAAGAATTATAGAAATTTACTTTGGGGTCTTTGCTCTTGTTTTTCAGATTCACATTTACAAATTTATCTTCCCCATAGAGATAAATATGTCCTTCCGGAGTGATCTGCCACCGGGCCTCTTCGGTCAGAAGTTTCTTTTTATCGGAGGGGGCAGCTTTCCCGATATAAAAACGGGTCTTTTCCGCTCCCGCTTTTGTCTTGACGGGAACAGTTTTTCCGGTAACAAGTTTCAAGTGATACTGCAATTCTTCTGCGGCATACTTTTTGATGTTGTCCGCCTTTACAGGAAGAATGATGGCACTTTCTGCCGGATCGACTGTAATACTTTTACCGGCAAAAAGAGAAAAAACACTGAAAAAAGCAACAGAAAAAAAAATATATATCTTCATATATTTACTTCCTTATTTCCCATCAATTATAAGGGACTTCCGGCTTGATTTCCAGCCAGTAACCGCCGCTGGATGTAGAGTAATAATAGGGCCGGAAAACATTTCTCTCTCTCATGTGTGTATGGATAGCAGTAAACTTGACAACGTTTCCGCCAAAAGTTACAATATTTGCGTATTTATTGCTGTGACGCAGAAAAACGACACCATAGGGTTGAGATTCTTTATAAGTGGCAGAAAGTCCTTTATAACCATTTCCCACATCATTGATCACCCCTGCCACACGTTTAAGTGCTGTAACATGCCCATTCAGACTTCCCACAACGGGGGTATCTGCCCAGTAACAAACGCCCGCCGCCTGATTTTTTCTGGAGAAAAGGGCATATTTTACAGGAGGGGTCTGCATATAAGAACCGCTTTTTCCTGTATTGTGTGCGGCATAACCGAAAGTACTGGCATTGATTCCCACATGGGGGTTACTGCTTCCGTCATCCTTCTGACCGGAAGTTTCAGCAGCACACTGCCATACTTTACCGAATTTCAGATAACCGCTTTCATTCAGCTGGGCTCTTGCAGACACACTGGGCATATAGGCAGGCAGACACCAGGAGGTATCATTGATATACATGAACGTAGCAAGATGGATCTGTTTAAGATTGGATACACAGGCGATACTCTGTGCGGTTTGTCTCGCTCTGTTCAATGCGGGAAGAAGCATCCCGGCAAGAATGGCAATAATGGCAATCACTACCAAAAGTTCAATAAGAGTAAATTTCTGGCGTCGCATAATATACATTATGTGATGTGAAATGAATTTTTTTTCTGCTCAAAATAAAAAAACAGGAAAATTAAGAAAGTAAAAAACAAACTCAAAACAAAGTTAAAGGAGATAACATAATGTATATTATGCGACGTCTGCAATATCATTTTTCAACTCAAAACAGGATAAAATACCGTGTTTTTTTTATCGAATAAAAAAAGTACCCTCCTTTTTATCCTATACTATAACAGAAAAAAATCGTTTGTCAAGTCTTTTCAATATAATATATTTAACAAAATGTATCACATAATTGCCATTTCGTACTTAAAACATCATTTATTTCATAATTTTTTAATAATAAGGAACTTTTGAATACCTCACTCTTTTTGAAAAGAACAAAAGAAAACAGTTTTACCGGAAAGAAAAACTTTGTTTATTCACAGCTATCCCATAATTTTTCAAAAAAACAGATATTTTTACCATGTTTGAGCGTGAAAAAATGGATTTTTAAAAAAGTAATTTTGTCAGATTTTCATAAATAGAGAGTATGAGTAAATATCATAACGGAGAATAAAAAAGCCTCTGCGGGGCGTAGGAACCCAGGGACGGGGTTTTAACTCCGGGGATTACATACACCCCACATGATAAAAGTCCCGTAGGGACGCAGGAAAAAAGCTGTTGCAAAGTTATTCTTCACCCTCACAGAAAATCATCATAAATCATACATTTTCATCTGTATCCAGATGGTATTTTCCCTCTTTCCCCCGGGACTTGAATATCGCTTTGCCTGTTCTGCACCGGCTATCTGAAAAGGGGCTGCTGCTCACCTTTTTTGAGGTTTTGCAACAGCCCCTTTTATTTTTGTTTATTTTGCAGAAGAAAATTATTTTGTTTTTCTATGCTTTACGATCTCCCGGGCAAGGCGGTGGCGCAATGTCTGCATTTCCCTGTTGCTTTTTACAGGATATTTTACAAATCCATTTATATCCATGACCGGGAATTTTTCCGTAAGGAATGAGGGCAGTTTTCCTGTATATTTCTTACAGAGAATGATATAATCATAATCATCCAGTCCGTCACGGGTAAGCTCCATACGCAAAGAGGGCATGGGTTCACCGGGCTTTTTGCCGGGATAGAACCAATTATGATTCGTCCAGGTATTGTAGGGAATATCTTTGCGTTTCATCCCGTCATTACTGTTATATACATTGATCTCGGAATAGAGATACCCTTCGATATTGTACTTGTATGCGGTATGATAAAACGCGCGCAGCATACTTGCCGGAGCACTGAATGAACTCATCCCCACATTGTTATATGCCCAGATTTTTTTCTTTGCCGTTGCCGGAGTCATTCTGATTCTGGCGGCAGAACTGAAAGGCGTAAGGTAAATATCCACCTCATTGGCAAGTTCGGGAGCGGCATGACTGATAAAGACCCCTGCTTCCATATCGGGGACTCTCTTTTTTGCGGCAATGATCGCCTGTTTGATATAGGGATATACAGTCCCATAAGGTTCATCCCAGAAAACAAAGAATACTTTATCAAGGATCCCCAGTTTTTTATAATGTTCATGAATGTTTTTGGCAAGTTCCCCCATACGGAGATCAAATTCCTTTGTTCCCAGTTTCAGATTATCACAAACTATCTGGTAGGGCTTACCGTGACTTCCCATCTGGAAAATCGCATCCTGAAATACAGTAAATTTATCTTTGTTGAAATATTGATCCAGAGTTTTATCAAATTTGCTCCAATCAATTTTCCATGTATTATTTTCCCATTTTTTCGGACGGGCTGCACCGCGTCCTGTAATAAGCCGGGGGCTGAAACGGTACTCTTTGGCAAGTTTCTGCTGGGCTGTATTTTCCGCCCTTGCCTCTGCAGCTGTCAGTTTTTTGAAAAATCTCTGCATATACGCAGGCTTGATACAGTATGCTGTTTTGAAGAAAGGCCGGTCAGGCATTTCAAAATCATATACTTCATGTTCCCAGGGGATGCTTTCCACCTCTTTACCGTTGACAGATAATTTCAATTCCCCTTTGTAAATTCCGGCAGGTACATTACGGGGCGTATTGACTCTTACGGCAACAAAATTATTGAGGGACATACTTTTTACAAACTGGGGATAAAGAATATCTGTATGGTATTCTTCCCGCAAATCCCCCACAAAGCCCATATATTTCACGCTTGCAGCCTTTATCGTATTGCCTTTGCCGTCTTTGAGAGGGGTGGGAGCAACAACAAAAGAATCAAAAGGTTTTTCACCTGTCACAGCAAAAAAGATATTTTCCTGTTCACCTTTTGCCGCAGAACTTTTCAACGCCTTTTCCGTGGCAACCACCTTCGGCATTTTTTCCTTTTCCTGATACCTTTCGCCATAAGTATTCCATACTTTCAAACCGTCTTTCCGGGGGATGAGGACTGCTTCGGAGATCTTTTTCTCCCGTACTCTTCCGCCGCCGAAACGCACAAAATTCAAAGGCGGATCAAATGTCCCGTAACTCTTTTTAAGATCGACTCTTTCATCGATTCTCCGGAAAGGGACTGTAACAGAACTTCCGATCACCCGGAATGTGGGTTTATCGGAGAAAACAATTTCACTTAAAGGCTCTTTTCTGATGGCAAAATAAAGAATATTATTTTTCACCTCCATATAATAGTCATCAATATAGAGAGGAACGCCTTTGCTTTTTTTGTTTCCGAACCATCTTGTTACAGAAAGCGTCATGCGTTCCAGATCCAGATTGATCTGAAAATCCCATCCGGCAGTATTGGGGAATCTGCCGGTTGCTTTATTTCCGTCAATATCCGAATAAAATCCCATGGAGGTATTGGGAGCATCCATGAATTCCTTCATATTGGCTACTTCTATCGCCCAGACGATCTTGTCTTTTCCCATATAGATCCCGCCGCC
>JAGBXB010000014.1 GCA_017629515.1 Lentisphaeria bacterium
CTGCGGAAAGACGCCCGTCTTCTCCAAGAATACGGAGGATCTCTCTTTTCATTTCCTCTGTCATAATTACCTTTCTGACAATTATTTACTATATTGCACCATACAATATATTTTATGATTTACAGCATTTTTCCCGCAAGCAGCAGGAAAAGGCAGAAGCAGGGGGCACTTAAGAAAAGACTGTCCAGAAGATCATAAATTCCCCCGATACCCGGAATAGTCTTTCCGGAATCCTTTACTTTACAGGTACGCTTGATGGAAGACTCCACCAGATCTCCGTACATTCCACCGAAATACAGAACAAGTCCGCTTATGGCAGGAATAACGGGATTTTTTATAAGCGTACTAATATTGAAGCAATAAGCAAGAAGATAACTTAATCCCACACTTACAGCTATACCCCCGGCAAGCCCTTCATAGGATTTTCCGGGACTTACAGAGGGGATCATTTTATGGGTACCGTTTTTCATAAGTTTCCCGCAAAGAGTCCCGATGGCGTATGCTCCTATATCACCGGATTTGGTAACAAGAATAAAGTAGAGAAAGAAAACATTCAGGGAAAAAGATGCCTCTTCTCCGGAAAAGAAAAGTCTTTCCTTTCCGATGGTGTAAATATAAGTAATAAGTAAAATGGGAAAACTGATAAAAATAAATGCGGCAATATTCATCATGGCTTTTTTCAATTTTTCAGCGTCGTTCACAGAGCAGAGAATCTGTATAAGTATCGCAATAAAAAGAATAAGTGCAAAAACAGGAAATGCCGCAAAAGAGATTCTGGAAATGTGTATTTTACACAGAAATTCTATATTGTTGCCGTGAACCATCAAAAAGGGAATGATAAAGGCAAAAGTATTTACGATACACAATAATTTTTTATTCGTTAAAATATTGATGTTACTGAATATTTCACAAATTTCCTTTGTAACAAAAAAGGAAAGAAGCACCCCGAAAACAAAATAGGCTGCCAAACCGATATTATTTCCCAGCAATGTGAGAAACAGCAATCCCAAAAGGACGATCATACTGCAAAAACGGTGAATAAACATTTTATCTTCCTCCAAATCTTCTTGATCTTTTATTAAATGATTTTATTGCTTCCATCAATTCATTTTTGTCAAAGTCCGGCCACAAAGTATCTGTTACATAAATCTCTGAATATGAGATTTCCCACAAAAGAAAATTACTCAAACGCAATTCCCCGCTTGTTCTTATCAATAAATCGGGATCAGGTACCTGCGGATTATATAAATATTCTGCAAAAAGTTTTTCATCTACTTTTTCCGGGTCCAATTCCCCGCAAGCAGCTTTTCTTGCAATAGCTTTTGCCGCATCGGCTATTTCACTTCTTCCGCCGTAATTGAGGGCAATAATAACGCAAAGCCCTTTATTGTCTTTTGTTTTTTCTATGGCTTCTTTCAATTTGCTCCTGGGTTCTTCCGGCATTCCCTCCAGTCTGCCGGTAACAAGAAGTCTCAAATCGTTTTTCATGAAAATGGATAGATTCATATCCAGAAATTCTACAAGAAGATGCATCAGAGCAGATACTTCCTCTTCCGATCTCTTCCAGTTTTCCGTACTGAAAGCATAGAAAGTCATATATTTGACTTCCGGAAGATCTCTCATATTTTCAATAAGTTTTTTCAATGCCTCCGCACCCATCCGGTGTCCCTCGCACCGTTCCAGAGAATGCTTTTGCGCCCATCTGCCGTTCCCATCCATGATAATGGCAATATGCCGGGGTATTACAAGATCATTTTCCATAAAAAGTTTTCTCCAGCATGATGCAAAGGGTGTGATATATGGGCAGATGATATTCCTGTACCTTGTAGGTGGTCTTTTCCGGAGCATGGATGGCAAGATCCGCATATTCTTCACAAAGTCCGTGATTCATTCCGGTAAGGAGTATTGTTTTCATATTTTTTGCCTTTGCCACCTTGAATGCGGCAAGGATATTTTTTGCATTGCCGGAAGTGGTGATTCCCATCAGTACATCCCCCTCCCGTCCCATGACATAAAGCTGCTGGGCATAAATAAGAGTGGGATCCACATCGTTGGAAAAGGCGGAAGAAAGTGCCGGATGGGAAAGGAGGCTTACTGCCCGCAGCCCCTGTTGAAGAGAAGAAGAGATATGTTCATCGGAAATTTTTTCTTTCATTTCTTTTTCCAGAGGGCGCAACTGGAGAAATCCTTTCATCAGTTCTCCGCAAATGTGTTCTGCATCTGCAGCGCTTCCTCCATTGCCGCAAAGATAGAAGATATTGTCTTTGCGGAAGCAATCACACAGAGAAAGATAACATTTCCAGATCTCTTCTGCTGTATTTTCCAGTGCCGGATACCTTTTGACAAGGTCCCGCAGATCCTCGTAACAAGGATTGTTGATAACTGTGTTCATATCCTGCTCATATTCCGTTAAGGGTTTATTCATAAATATTACCTATGTAAATAAAGCATAACTTCTCCATAAAAGCAAACGCAATATCCACAATTTTTTAAAAAAATGTTTTGTACTCACTTTTTCCACTTATTAACACTGTCAACAGCTATAATAATAATACAATATACTCTTTAAAAGAATATATTCATTACTACTATTGCAAAGGAACTGCAAAGTTTCAGAAAAAGCAAAGAAGAAATTATGCACTTTCTTTCCGGAGGTTTCTTCTTTCCAGACGGTACTTGATTTTCCGGTACTGACAGAATTCTTCAGAAAGAATTTTCTTCTCCGGGAAATTCCCCTTCTTTTACTTCTTCAGTGTAGGAAGAGACTGCTTCACGGATCACTTGCGATAATGATGCATACTTTTTAGCATGCTTTGGCGTAAAGGAACTCAATCCCAGTATATCGTTGATTACCTGGACCTGACCGGAACACTCTTTTCCCGCTCCGATACCGATGGTAGGTACGCTTATTTCCTCTGTGATACGCTTTGCCAATGCCGCAGGAACGCACTCTATTACCATGGAGAATACTCCGGCTTCCTCCAGGGCTTTCGCATCTGCAAGGAGCCGTTCCGCAGCTTTCTCACTTTTCCCCTGTATCTTATATACGCCGGAAGTTTTGATATGCTGGGGCAATAATCCAATATGACCCATTACCGGGATCCCGGCATGTACCATTTTGGCAATAAGGGGTGCAAGGAATGTATCACTTTCAATCTTGATGGCATCGCATGATCCTTCCTGCATCAATCTCATAGCGTTGCGCATTGCCTGTTCTTCACTTA
>JAGBXB010000122.1 GCA_017629515.1 Lentisphaeria bacterium
GATCTTCCCTGTGTGATCACCGGCGATTTCAACGCCCGCCCGGCTTCGGAATGTATCGATCTTCTGGAAAAAACATGGAATGTTACAGATATGAAACTTTTTACATTCCCTGCCGATAAACCGGACAGAAAGATCGACTATATCGCCACACGTGGAAATGTAAAAATGCGTTCTTATGCAGTACTTGATGAAAAAGTGGTTTCCGACCACTGCCCCATTATTGCGGAACTGGATTTTGAATAAAGGAAAACACAATGGAAAAAGCCTTTTTTCTTGACCGGGACGGCGTCATTATTGAGGATGCCAATTATCTTTCCAGACCGGAACAGCTGCGCCTTATCCCCGGAGCAGCCGAAGGAATAAAACTTATCCGGGAACACGGCTATAAAGTGATCGTGGTATCCAATCAATCCGGCATTGCCAGAGGTTATTTTACTTTTGACGACCTTGCAAAAGTGGAAAAAGCCCTTTCCGCCATGCTGGAAGAAAAAGGCGCAAAGGTGGATGGTTGGTATTATTGCCCCCACCATGAAAAAGGAAGTGTGCCGGAATATGCAAAAAAATGCTCCTGCCGCAAACCTCTGCCCGGACTTGTTCTGCAGGGAGCGGAAGAGCATCACATCGATCTGGCAGGATCCGCCATGATCGGGGATAAACTTTCTGATGTGCAATGTGCCGTCAATGCCGGGATAAAACACTATGCGAAAGTTTCCACAGGACACGGTTCCGAAGAGGGGGAAAAAGGGAAAATAGAAGGCATGATCGAAGAAACAAGTATTCTGCCTGCCATACAAAAACTTTTAAAGGAGATGCGCTGAATGGAACGCTTGAAAAAAATCGGTAAAGTAAAGACCTTTTCTTCCAGTGAAATCAAATTTTCCCGTATGGGGATCGGGTTTGAAAAACTTGACCGCAATGTGTTTGACCCGGAAAAGGCTTATGATAAAGTAGCCGCAACCGGCGCAAAATTTGTCCGTATCCAGTCCGGCTGGGAGAGAACGGAAAAGGAAAAAGGCGTTTATGATTTTGCCTGGCTGGATTCCATTGTGGATAATCTTGTCAGGAGAGGTATGGTTCCCTGGATGTGTCTCTGCTACGGTAACGGCATTTACGATGAATATGCCAAAGGTTTTTTCGGTGCTGTGGGATGTGAGCCCAGAACGGAAGAAGCAAAAGACGCATGGGTGAAATATGTAAAAGCAACCGTAGCGCGCTATAAGGGGAAAGTTGCTTCCTATGAAGTATGGAATGAACCCGACGGCGTATGGTGCTGGAAACATGGTGTCAACGGCAGGCAATACGGGGAATTTGTGATCCTTACGGCAAAAGCTGTTAAAGAAGCCGATAAGGATGCCAAAGTTATTTTCGGTAGTCAGTGTATGTTCTCTCTGGAATGGCTGGATGATGTTCTTACCACTGGCGCAGCCGATTATTGCGACGCCTATACCTATCATAATTATGTTGCCGATGAATCCAAACTGCCTCCCTCCGTACAGGCGACAAAGGCATTGATCCATGATTATAATCCGAATATAAAGATCATTCAGGGAGAAACCGGCTGTCCCTCCCGCAGTGACGGGGCTGGGGCTATGCACAGCGGCGCATGGACAGAATTGAGACAGGCTAAATTTATGGCAAGACATACTGTCACCGATTTTATAAGTGACGTGGAATTCTGTTCCTATTTTTCCTGTATGGATATGGTGGAAGCGTTGAACGGCAGAACCGGCGACCTTGCTTCCTACAAAGATTTCGGTTATTTCGGGATCCTTTCCGCATCCTTTGATGAAAATGGTATGGCTACCGGCGTTTACACGCCCAAACCCTCCTATTATACATTCCGGACATTGGCATCTGTATTCAGAGAAGAGTTTTCCCTTGCGGAACTGCCAGTGATGATCTCCACCTTTACCCGTCCATCCCCCAGATTGCTGGGAATACGGGAAATGGAACCGGGCAAATTCATGCGTGCGGGTTTCAAACGCCCCAATGGGGCAAAGGCTTTTGCCTACTGGCATCCTGCAGATCTTCTGACAACAGCCTGGGAATCCACCATTACCATTGAAAGTGCAGTAAAAGGCACTCCCCGCCTTGTGGATCTTCTGGACGGAAGTATTTATGAATTCCCGGAAAATATGATGGAAAGAAGTACTCCTGCAAAATATGTGGATGCGGACGGAAAACTGGGGTTCATCCCTGCCGAAGAAACATATAATGAAAAAAGTTCTTTTATCCGTTTCCTGAATATTCCGGCAAAGGACTATCCGCTTCTTCTTACTTTCGGAGATTTTGTGGAAATGGAAGAAATATAATTCAATTTCCCGGATATTGGAAAACTTTCAACAGTTTCCCGTTTTCATCCGCAATGACCCAGTATGCTTTTTGATCTCCCCGTTCTTTCAGGTATTCCCTGATGGCAGGGAGATCCATTTTTTCCCATTCTGTATAAAGAAAAAGTTCCAGACCTTTCCTGACACTTCTTCTGTCCTCGGAACTGGGAATGGGATTGGTGATGCAGGGTTTCCACAATAAAAAGGGAAGCCAATGCGCCTTTTTGATTTTGGAGGGATCCACGATCACATAAGCATTTTCCGGCAGCGCGGAAAGGGAAGATGCCAGAAGCCGTATCGGGGAAGAGGGCGCATCCCCCATGGGCCGGATATAAAAATTCATACATCCATAAAGCACGGCAGAAAGAAGAAAAAGTATCGAAAGATGTTTTATTTTCCGGATGCGTTTATTCTGAAAAATCAGATAAAGCAGATACCCAGTCAGGACGGAAAAGGGCAGGGCGGTCATGGTGAGAAATCTTGACGGAATAAAGAGTGTGAAATTTCTGCCGTACAGAGGAATGGCAATGCAATAGCGGAAAATGACTTCCAGAAAAATAAAGGCAGATAAGGTTGCAAGTGCCCAGACAAGGAAGAAATCATTTTTCAATTTGTCATTCTGCCCCTTTTTCCGGTAATAGAAAAGAAAAACAAGAGCGATAAATCCGGCAACAAGGGGAATACTGCCATTTTCCAGAAATTGCAGGAATGTATAAGGAGGGTCATCGTCAAAACGGAAAACATCCGAATTTGCCGTTGTTCCGGCATGTCTGATCTGAAAAATGATCCCCGGAAGATACAGAAAACAGGCGGCGATTCCTGTAAAGAAAAATCTTTTCCATATATCCCATGCTTCTTTCTTTTTTGTTGCCATACAAAATAAAGTGTAAGCAGCCATGATCACGGCAACGATAACTACACTCAGATGATGACAAAGTCCGAAAGAACCCCATAATACCGCTCCTGCGATCCATTCTTTCTTTTCCGGTATAATCTTTTTTACTGCAAAATATACCAGCGCCGTAAAGAAAAAGAATCCAACGGCGGTAGGATAGCCGCCCCAGCTCCAGAAACTGGAATATGTGCCGATATTGCCGAGAAAAAGATAGGTGACAAAAGCAAAGAATCCTGTTTTTGCACTTTGAAATGTTTCCTGCGCAATCCCCCAAATGAGCAGAGCCGACGGAAGAACAAGGGCAAACATCAATAATTTCTGTGCTTCCGGGATCGCGGCAAGTCCATCAGGCAGAAATTTACACAAGGAACCGTATTTCGCAGTAAGAGCAATAAGAACATGAGAGCCTTGCGGATAGTTCATAGGGATATTTTCAAAAGGCAGCCAGGAAGAACTCAATGCGCCCTCTTTCAAAATTTTTCCTGCAAGGATCGCATGAAAGGAGGGATCCCAGCCGCAGGGAAGTTCTTTTTCGCAGGCAAGAAACCACAGAAAAAGAAATGCTACCGCGATTATAAGAAAATATATTGTTTTCTCCGGCAAATCAAGTTTATTGTTTCTGATTGCCGCATCAAGGGTGTTTTTCCAACCGGCAGCCTTTTTCTGCCAGAAATTTTTTCTGTATAAAATATCTCCAAGAGCAAAAAGAAAAATGGCAAAAGGAAGAAATATTGTCAGATGCCATAAATGGAATTGTGCAAGAAAATAGCCACCTCCCAGAAGAAAGGCAAGAGAAAACGCCATGCCGGAACCAAGTTCACCGGGCAGATTTCTGCCGCCTTTGCGGATAAATGGGAGACTGCCCGTAAGCATAAGAATTGTTAAAAGCATAGTTTCTCCTGTTAAAAATAAACGATGGGACATTGGGGGAGAGAGTTGAGAAAAAGTCTCCCGTAATATTTCGTAACGATACGGGGATCAAGAACCACAATGATCCCTGTATCACTTTTACTGCGGATCAATCTTCCTGCCCCCTGCCGGAACATGAGAACTGCATTGGGGATGGAATAATCTTCAAAGGGGCGGCCACCCTGTTTCTGGATGATCTCGCACCTTGCTTCCGTAAGAGGATGGGAGGGGACGGCAAAGGGGAGTTTGGTAATAATGACATTGCTTAATGCTTCCCCCGGCACATCTACGCCGGTCCAGAAACTTGATGCACCGAAAATAACCCCGTTGCCGCATTTTTTGAATTCTTCGATCATCCCCGTTCTGCCCAGAGCATCCCCGTGGCGGAAGAATTTCCAGGGGGAGTGACGGAAATATTCATCCAGAAATTCTGCACATTTCCGCAGCATGGAATAATTGGTGAAAAGTACAAAGGCACGCCCTGCTGTAAATTCAACAAATTCTTTTATGGCGGAGGAGGCGGATTCATTGTATTTGGGATCTGTCGGCTGGGGCATATTTTTCCCCAGATAAAGTTTCACCTGTTTTGCATAATCAAAGGGGGAATCCAGAAGAAGTGTCTCCCCATTGGCAAATCCTGTCCTTTTGCAGAAATAATCCAGAGAACCATTGACGGCAAGCGTGGCACTTGTAACAACTGTGGGGATCGGCCGGGAGAAAAGAAGTTTGTTCAATAATTCTGCAACTTTCAAGGGGGCGGAATATAATTCAATAATGATGTTGCCTGTATAGGAACTCTTTTTCTCTTCGATCCAGTAAACGGTATCCGGCTGCCTCATGGCAATAAAATCCCGGATGCTTTCCCGGAAAGAGAGGGAACGCTCCACCTGGGCAAGGATCTCGCCTGCAAAATCTTTCTGTCCCTCTTCCTCCTGATCTTCCGCATAGTCTTTGAGTCTGCGTTCCAGATCTTCCAGAGCTTCCGAAAGATGATCTTCAAATTTTCCCGGATGACGGAGCCGCAGACATTTGTCCGGCACATTTTCCAATACAACGGCAAACTGGTCAAAAAATACTGTGGAAAGATCATGCAGCCGGTCAACTGTTGTACGCAGGATCATGGAATTTTCCCCTGGCTTTACCAGAAGTCCCCTGCCGTTTTTCGGGTTATACAATCTGTTGAGAAATCCTTTGATCTGATTGGAGGCTATATACATCCCCAGATGTTTTGCCGCATTATCTTCCAGAGATTGCCCCTCATCAAAAACAATGGCAGAGTGATTGGGCAATGGCGTACTTTCCAGCTCTTCAATGGCACGGATCTTGAGATCTACAAAGAATAAAGCATGGTTGGTCACAAGGACATCCGCTTTATCCCACTCTTTTCTGGCGTTCCAATAAAAACAGGAGCGGAAAAAGCGGCAGGCAGGCCCATTGCAGGAAGCCCCTTCGCTGCAAACAAAATTCCATACATTGCGTTCTATTCCGAAGGGAAGATCGCCGTAAAAACCGCTGGATGTGGTATCTGACCACATGACAAGTTTATCTATATCCTCTTCAAACATGGAAGATGGGAGGAACTCTTCTTTCCTTTCCCCGGAAGCAAGAGAAAGACGTTTCCGGCAGAGATAGTTGCCTCTGCCGACGGCAATGGCATAAGTAAAATTCAATCCGGTAAGTTCCTTTAAAAGAGGCAGATCTTTCCGGATCAGCTGTTCCTGCAAGGTAATAGTTTCCGTTGTCACGATCACCGGACGGTGTACAGCCATGGCGTGATAAATGGCAGGAACAAGATAGGCAAAACTTTTCCCGACCCCGGTGGGTGCTTCCACACATAAATTTTTCCCATCTTCAAAACTTGCAGCCACAGCCAGAGCCATATCTATTTGCTGTTTTCTGTATTCGTAAGGGCGGCCGCCATGTTCGGAAGCTTTTTTCAGCGGGGAATCATGGGAGAAAAAATCCATTGTGGCAGAAAGAGCATTGGAACTGTTGGCAGTATAATGTACTTCCAGATTTTCCATTCTCTGTAATTTTTCCCATGCTTCATCCGCCGGGTGTACCGTTTCCATATTGAATGGCTCTTCTATTTCGATCATTGTATATCCTGCTTTTATATTTTCATTATATAATATAGTTGTAAAGAGGAGTTCTTTCAAGGGGAGGGGGGATTTTTCAGAAAAGAAGAGCGCAAAAAATAAAAAAATCATTAAAAAGTAAAAAAATATCATATTTGCCTTGAAAATCACTTTACGGGGTTGTATATTATGATATCGAAATAATTAAAGCCGTTCATTTATAAACAAACCTAATGAAAGGATGAACACAATGGCAATCAAAGTTGGTATCAACGGATTCGGAAGAATCGGCCGCATGGTTTTCCGCGCAGCTGTGGAAAACTTCTCCAATGACATTCAGATCGTCGGGATCAACGACCTTCTCGACCCTGACTATCTTGCTTACATGCTCAAATACGACTCTGTTCATGGTATCTTCAAACATGACATCAGCGTTGAAGGCAACTACCTCATCGTTGATGGCAACAAGATCCGTCTCACCGCTGAAATGGATCCCGCCAACCTGAAATGGAACGAAGTCGGCGCAGAAATCGTTGTGGAATCCACCGGTCTCTTCCTGGAAGATGCCAAGGCCCGCAAACACATCGAAGCCGGTGCAAAGAAAGTTATCATGTCTGCTCCCTCCAAGGACAGCACCCCCATGTTCGTGTACGGCGTAAACGACAAGACCTATGCCGGCCAGGACATCATCTCCAATGCTTCCTGCACCACAAAC
>JAGBXB010000123.1 GCA_017629515.1 Lentisphaeria bacterium
CGGCTCTTTCAGAGCCTTCTGCCCTTACAGGGCATATTCCTCAAAAGATATATTTGAGAAACTCTGATTTATTTGAATATTTACCAAACTTTTTTCATCTTTTGGGCAGGCACAATGGGGAAAAGTTCATCGGAGCTATGCCCCCCTGGGTTCTTGACGCCCCGATAGGGCTTTTGAGATAGCCGGTGCAGAACAGGTAAAGCAATTTTCAAGTCCCGGAGGGACGGTAGAATATAGCCCGGGGTTTCAACCCCGGGAAAATATGTTCCCCCCACGAAAAAAGTCCCGGAGGGACGCAGGAAAAAAGCTTCCGGAACTAAAAAAATATATGTAAACAGCAATTGGTTATTATTTATTTTGCTGAAAAAACGATTCAACAGTTTTTTTTCGGCGCGTCCCGAATGGGGCTTTTTTATTCTCCGTTATGATATTTACTCATACGGTCTCTTTATGAAAATCTGACAAAATCACTTTTTCAAAAATCCATTTTTTCACGCTCAAACATGGCAAAAATATCTGTTTTTTACAAAATTATGGGATAACTGTGGAAATATTATAAAGACTGCTCCAAAAAAAACTTTCAGCAGACCTTTTTCCGTAAAAGTACGACAGCAGAACTTTCCAGAGCCTCCCCGTTGCCGATATACCCTAATTTCTCATTGGTTTTGGCTTTGATGGAAATGCGGGAGAGATCCAGAGAGAGAACTTTGGCAAGATTTTCTTTCATTGCCGGGATATGGGGAAGCATTTTGGGTTTCTGGGTAATGATATTGAGATCAATATTTATGATCTCCCACTGGGGGAATGGAGTCATCTGCAAAGTCTTTTCCAGTAATTGCATACTGTCCGCCCCTTTGTACGCAGGATCTGTATCCGGATAAAATGTCCCGATATCCCCCAGAGCCAATGCTCCCAGAAGTGCGTCAATAAGGGCGTGAACAGGTGCATCTGCGTCGCTGTGCCCCAACAAGCCTTGCGTGTGGGGGATCTTTACGCCGCAAAGAATAAGAGGACGTTCTTCTGTAAAACGGTGGACATCCCAGCCGTGACCGATACGCAATTCATCCATGAAATGAGTCCTTTTTTTAACGCAGTTTCAGTGTGGCAAGTCCCAGAAGAGCACAAACTCCGGCAATGATCCAGAATCTTGTGACGATTTTTGTTTCCGGCCATCCCTTTTTCTCAAAATGATGGTGGATGGGGGAACAGAGAAATATGCGTTTGCCTGTAAGTTTGAAACTTATCACCTGCAGGATGACGGAACCAGCCTCCATTACAAAGACCCAGCCGATAAGAAGCAGCAGTATTTCCTGTTTTACCAGTACGGCGATCAATCCCACAGATCCCCCCAGAGCAAGACTGCCGGTATCGCCCATAAACATACTTGCCGGATGGCAGTTGTGCCACAAAAAGCCGATACAGCTTCCGGCGATGGCACAGCCGAATACGGCGATCTCCCCCGCCCCCTGAATATATTTGAGGCTTAAATAGTCCGCAAAGATCTTATGCCCTGTCATATAAGCAAAGGCCGTATAAGCAAGGGTACAGAATGTTACACAGCCTACGGCAAGACCGTCTTTGCCGTCGGTGAGATTGACTGCATTGGACGAACCCACCACCACAAGCGCACCAAAGAAAAATGCCATCCATAAGGGCATGATATAAACAGGTTCTTTGATGAAAGGAACATACAGATCCCGTAAAATATCTCCTGTTTCGCTCAACTGGTTGAAAAAGTAAAGGGAGACAAGGGTGATAAGGATCTGGAAGAACATTTTACATTTTCCGGAGATCCCGCCGCTTTTCTGCAGAGCGGTTTTTGCATAATCATCCAGAAATCCCAACAGGGAAAAGCCGATGGTAGCCGCAAGAAAGATCTGTAAAAGCGCATTGGAAAGGTTGCCCCACAGCAGGAGGGAGATGGTTATACCGGCAACGATCAGGATCCCGCCCATACTCGGTGTCTTGCTTTTCAGTTTGTTGACCAGTGCCGGGTCCACATCTTTGTATCTGTCTGCGGCAACTGCATTGAGTGCTTTAAGTTTTCTTACCGTAAAGGGCCCGAAAAGCAGTACAAGCAGAAAAGCCGTCAGTGCTGCTGCTCCGGCACGGAAGGAAACATAATCAACAAGGCGCAGAGGGGTATCTTTGAAATTTGTCACAAAATGTGTGATATAATAATGGATCATTGTTTCTCCTGATTTTTTCCGGGGGTGAAAATATTGATTGTGAAGGAATTATAAAAGTCCGGCAGGAACTGGAAATCCTTTCTGATCTCTGCCGGAAGATTTTCATAATTTTTCACTCTGAAAATATTGCACATTTTCGGAGAAATTCAACTTATTTTTTATTTCTTTTTAAAAATTTTCCGGAAAAGTGATTTTTTTTCTTTTCCCGTTGTGTTATTTGCATTTTTTTTCCGGCAGGAGTTTGACTTCTCTTTTCTTCCGGACTATGTTACTCTTCCAGGAGGTATTTTTATGGATCGTTTTGTTGTTAAAATGGCTTGTGCCGGTTTTCTTTCGGGGCTTCTGCTGTTGACCGGTTGCGGAAAAAAAGAATTTTCTTTACCGGAAAGTCTGAAAAATGCGGATAAGGAAAAGGGAATATATTTTGCAGAAAAAAGCGTCTCTTTCGGCGACCGGTATTCCGGATCGGAAAATATCAGAAAATACGGGGACTGGATCATAAAGGAGTTGAAAAAATTTCCGGGTATGGAAGTGGAAGAGGAGGTTTTTTCCTGTGATACCCCCACCGGAAACATTTCATTCCGCAATATCATTGGAAAAATTTCCGGAAAAAGTCAGGATCATGTGATCGTGTGGGCGCATTACGATACCAAAAGATTTTCCACTTTCCCTTTTGCCGGAGCCAATGACGGCGCAAGCGGAACTGCCGCATTGCTGCTGATCGCGGATACTCTGGGGAAAATACAGGAAAAATTGCCTTATACGCTGCATCTTGTATTTTTTGACGGGGAGGAGTGTCAGGAGGATTACGGAGAAAATGACGGACTCCACGGCAGTAAATATCATGCGGCAAATCTTCATAAAAGAAAAGGAAAGTGCAAAGGGATGATCCTTCTGGATATGGTGGGGGATAAAGAATTGTGTATCACGCCGCCAAAAAACTCTCATTCATCTCTTGTTGCTCTTTTTGAAAAGGCTGTTGAAAGTATGGATAAGAATTCTTTGAAAGGCAGATACAATGGTGCGATCCTGGATGACCATGTGCCTTTTCTGGAAAAAAATATTCCGGCAGTGGATCTTATTGATTTTTCCTACGGGGAAAATAATGTATATTGGCACTCTCCGGAGGATACGATGGATAAAATAAGCGGGGAAAGTATCGCTTTTGCTTCGGATGTGACGATCCGGATGCTTTACAACATGAAAAATACAGGTTTATAAAAGGATTGCCTGTACCGGGACTGGAAAAATATCCGGGATGTGCTATTGTAACGGTCAGAATAGAAAAAATGTGATTGAAAAGGATTTTACTTATGGGAAAAAATGGAGAACTTTCTTTGGGGATCGATCTTGGCGGAAGCAAGATCTATGCCGTTGTTGCAGATGATAAAAACAATATATTGAGCAGGGCAAAAATCCCCACCCCTGATGATGGCGACAGCCGGAAACTGGCTTCAAGTCTTCTGGAAACAGGAAAAGCCGCCCTGGAGGAACTTTCTCTTACTCTTGACAATGTGGCGCATATCGGTATAGCCGTACCCTCTCCTGTTGATCCTGAAAGCGGGGATTGTCATTTTGCCACCAATCTTGCTGTGAAGAAATTTTCCATGAAGTCCCTGTTCCGGGAATTGACGGAAAAAGAGATCTTCCTTGCCAATGACGGCAACTGCGGACTTCTGGCGGAAGTGGAGTGCGGAAGTGCCGTAAATTATAAAAATGTTGTGGGCTATTTTATCGGAACCGGACTTGGCGGAGCATTATATCTTAACGGAAAGCTGATCGTGGGCAACTGCGGACTTGCCGGGGAACTGGGACACATGATCATCCGTAAAGGCGGACGGCTTTGCGGTTGCGGACATAAAGGGTGTGTGGAAGCCTATTGCAGTAAAAAAGCCTATGTGAAAGCCATTCATAAGTATATGAAAAAATATGATGAGGCAACATTGCTTCCGCCGGATAAGTTCAATTCAAAAAGTACCAATATCAAAAGCAAATATCTGAAAAAAGCCTATCAGGATGGCGATAATGCAGTACGGGCGTCTGTGGATAAAGGATCGGAAATGCTGGGCATAGCGGCTGCGGGGATCTGTGCTGCGGTCGCGCCGGAGTGTATCATTCTCGGCGGGGGAGTTGTCGCCTCCATGGGGAAAGAGATCATGGGGGTATTCCGGAAAAGTTTTGAAAAACATCTTTTCGGGATCCCTTCGGAAAAAATCCACCTTGCCCTTTCTGCACTGGGAGATGATGCTGTTGCATTGGGGGCTGCTATTTATGCAAGAAAAAAAGGCAATGTATAACCTGCCGGGGGATTGGGCAATGGAAAAAGAAAAAATCAGAGGAAAAAAGATCCCTGCGGCAGTGATCGATATAGGGGCACATTCCGCAAGGATGCTTATTGCGGAGGTGAATTTTCTTTCGGGAAATTTTACGCCTCTGGAAGAACTGGAAATGCCGGTACCTCTGGGTTCGGAAGTTTTCCGGTATGCAAGAATAAGTGATACCTCCATCCATCTGCTTTGCGGCATACTGGATAATTACAAAAGGAAAATGGAGGAATATAAAGTATTGCGGTACCGTGCTGTTGCTACAAGTGCTGTACGGGAGGCGGAAAATGCGGAGATCTTTATCGAAAGGATTTTCCATGCCACAAATATAAAGTTGAGTATTCTGGAAGGAGCCGATGAAGCCAGATTGGATTATATTTCCATTTCCGGGGAAATGGAGGAGGAAAACGGCTTTTTCCGTAATGAACGCACGATGATCGCCGATATCGGTACAGGAGCCTGTCAGATCAGCGGATATGACAAAGGCAGACTGCTTTTTACTGAAACCCTGAAAGTAGGTACTTTACGGGCATTGGAACTGATGCCGGGAACCGTTTCGGCAACTGCCAAAAGACAGTATCTGGCAGATATCATCAATAAAGCCTCCGCCGAACTGGAACATATTTTTTCCGATCTGGGTGCGGGCAGTCTGATCGTGCTGGGCAGTTCCGTAAGAGGGCTTCTCCCTCTTCTGGATCATTTCTCCCTCCAGGGCAGCAATGGAAAAACTTCTTTTCCGGAAGATCAGAAGAAGTTCCGGTGCTATACATGGGAAGACTTTAAAAAACTCTATCAGAATGTGTGTCACGCCTCCACCGTGCAATTATGTGAAAAGTATTTTCTTTCCGCAGAAACGGCGGAAACAGTCTCCCCCTGCTGTATGATCCTGGACAATCTTTTCCACATTACCGGAGCAGAAAAAATGATCCTGCCCATGACCTCAACAAGATATCTTCTTTTGAAAGACTTTATTGAACAGGAACAGGGAAGAGAGCACAAAAAACAGAGTTCTTTTGATATTCAGATGAAAGCACTCCTTTCCGGTACGGCAGGAAAATACCGTTGTCTTGATGATGTAACGATGCGCACGGCGGCATTCAGTGAATATCTTTTCCGGCGTCTGGAATCTCTGCACGGACTGGGGGAAAAAGAACGCAAGATCCTTTATGCCGCCTCCATGCTGCACAAATGCGGGCTTTTTATCAATAATCAGGCATATCATAAGCACTCTTACTATATCATTATGAATACCCAGATACCGGGGCTTTCCCTTGCGGAACGCCGTCTTACCGCCCTTACTGTACGGTATCACAGAAAAAGTCTGCCGAAAAATCTGCATCAGGAATTTGCGGTCCTTTCCGGTGAGGAACGGTCGATCGTCAATAAACTTGCGGCGATCCTGCGGATAGGATGCGCTCTTGCTCTTACCGCGGCCTCCCCGGAAAATCTGTTGCTGAAAGTAAGCCGGGAACGGGTGAAAACAAGCTGCCCGGATGACAGTATTCTGCTTTCCGGATTCGTGCCGGAAAGCGATATAGAATTTTTCCGCAGTGTATTTGCCTGCAATATCACCTTTTCATGATGGGCGGAAAGGAAGAAAAAATGAACGATATGAAGAAAAAAAGTACAGGAAAGCATAAAGAAAAAGAACAGAAGAAAAAGAGTTCCGGAACAAGATATATCGACCGGGATCTTTCCTGGCTGGAATTCAATAAAAGAGTGCTTGCCGAAGCGGAAGATCCGGCGACCCCTATTCTGGAAAAATTGAAGTTTGCGGCGATTTTCAGCAGCAATCTGGATGAGTTTATCATGGTGCGTATGGCGGCACTTGCCGGAAAACTTGCCAATAAGGCGGACTGGGAAAAAACTCCCTCCGGGATCCTTTACAAAAAGTTGACTTCCATCATCCGGGAGGCAATGGCAAAGCAGAGCCGCATCCTCAATGATAAACTTTTGCCGGAACTGGCTTTGCACTCCATCCGTATTTCCAGCTGGGAAAACCTGACCCCGAATCAGAAAAGTGCTGCTTCCACTATTATGGCGCGGCGTATTTATCCTGTTCTGACCCCTGTGGGAATAGATCAGTCCCACCCCTTTCCCCTTGTGCCGAATCTGGGGTTGGAGATGCTTATACGGCTGGAACGAAAGGAAAATGGTGTTCCTGTGGAAAAATTTGCGGTGCTGGAAGTGCCCCAGGTCGTTCCCCGGTTCATCCAGGTGGAAAATTCTTCTGCCGGAGGCATGGTTTTTATTGCCGCAGAGGAACTTATCAAGCATCATCTGGAAATGCTTTTTGCCTCCTGTACGGTAAAAGAGTGCAGTTTGTTCCGTTTGACAAGGGATATGGATCTTGCTTTTGATGAAGAACATGTGGAGGAAGATCTTCTTTCCCGTATCCGCACTGTACTGGAAAAGACGGCGAAACGCAATGTGATAAGGCTGGAACTTTCTTCAGGGATCTCGAAAGAATCCTCTTCTTTTCTGCTTTCCCACCTGAAAATAGCAGGGAATAATATCTGTATGATCCGGAAAGTGGAGGGAATGCTGAATTTGAAAGGTCTTTTTGAACTTGCTTCCATGCAGGGGCCCGGGGAACTGAAAGATCCGGAACAAACGCCTTTGCGTTCCATATATTTTCCTCCCGGATGTGATTATTTTGAAGCCATCCGCAATAATCCCCCCATTTTGCTGCATCTGCCTTATGAGTCATTCGATCCCGTATTGGAGATGCTGGAACAGGCGGCAAATGATCCGAATGTACTTGCCATCAAGCAGACTTTGTACCGGGTGGGGAATGATTCTCCTGTGGTGAAAGCATTGATCAAAGCTGCCCGCAACGGGAAACAGGTTTCCGTTCTGCTGGAACTGAAAGCAAGGTTCGATGAGGAAAACAATATTTTGTGGGCAAACTCTCTTGCGGAGGCGGGGGCTCATGTGGTTTACGGGGTCGCCGGACTGAAAGTACATTGCAAAGTACTGATGGTGGTGAGACAGGAGGAGGACGGCATACGCAGGTATATGTATTTAAGCAGCGGAAATTACAACTGCCGTACTGCCAGAAGTTATACAGATATCGGATATTTTTCCTGTGACGGACTTCTTGCAGGGGATGTTTCTGCTTTATTTAATGTGATCACCGGTTTTTCCGCTCCGCCCCGGTGGAACAAACTGCTGGTTGCCCCCTTTGATCTGAAAGAGCGTCTGCTTTTTATGATCGACAGGGAGGCGGCGTATTCCACAAAGGAGAATCCCGGAAAAATCATGATCAAAGCCAATGCGGTCATAGATGATGAGATCATAGACCATCTCTATTCCGCCGCAAGGAAACATGTGCAGATCTTTCTGATCATCCGGGGGATCTGCGGCTTGAATCCTTCTTTCCTCCCCCCGGAATATGCCGGAAATATCCGGGTCGTAAGTATTCTTGACCGTTATCTGGAACACGGCAGGATCTATTATTTCCATAACAACGGCACTCCTGAATATTTTGCCGGAAGCGCCGACCTTATGCCCCGGAATCTGCACCGGCGTATTGAGATCCTTTTCCCGGTGGACGAGCCGCATTTGCGCGCTGAACTGGATATGATCCAGCAGACCCAGTTCAATGACCGGCGCAAAGGCAGGAGAGTATGCGGGGAAAATAAATATACAAAGACTCTTGCTGCACAAAAATATGAACACACACGCAGTCAGACTGTCCTGTATGAATATTACAGGAACCGTCTGGAAGAAAAAAAGAAGAGGGATAAAAGATTTGACGGGCCTCTGAAAGTATTCCGTAAAAGGGAAAAAGAAGATTGAAAGAAAGGGCAAAGAATGGAAAAGGATGGTTTTTTTTATAGCGGAGAAAATTTTTCTTCTTACAGTACTGTAAAAAATCTCTGTTCGGTGGAGATCTCTTCCGGAGAAAATAAAGCGGAACTTTTTTTCCGGGAGGAGGATGGCTCCATCCGTAAAGAAGAAAGAACATTTTCTCCTTTTATTCTGCTGGAAAGGGAAAGTCTTGTCAGAGTGTTTTCAGGAAAATACCTACATTCTGAAAGAACTGGAAGGGGCGGGCGTCTATTCTTTCCAGGCATTTTTTTCTTCCTATGCTTCTTATGAAGAAGCACTGAAAAAATTGAAACTTGTTACCGGATTTTCCCCCGGAAGCATGGGCGGACCTTACAAAGTATATTCCGATCTTGTTCAGCAGTTTCTTATTACAGAAAAAATGCGTCTTTTTTCCGGAATGACTTTTTTTCAGGTGAAACGGTTGCAGTTTGATATAGAAACTTTGTGCGATCCTGCTTATGATTTCCCTAATGCAAAAAGAAAAAGTGATGAGATTATTCTTATAAGTATTTCCGATTCCACAGGTTTTGAAAAGGTTCTTTCTTCAGGAGAAAGTGACGAAAAAACACTTCTGGAAGAGTTTGTGAAAGTTGTAGTGGAGAGGGATCCGGATATTATTGAGGGGCATAATATCTGCCGCTTTGATCTCCCCTACATCGAGGAGCGGGCAAAACTCCACAAGGTGAAACTTGCTCTGGGCAGGAATGGAACTCTTCTCAAACACCGTTCCTCCCGTTTTTCCGTTGCGGAACGGCAGATCGCCTATACGAGATACGATATTTACGGCAGACATGTAGTGGATACACTCCATCTTCTGCAATTTTATGATGCCGTCAACCGCAATCTGGACAGTTTCAACTTGAAATATGCCGCAAAACATTTCGGTATCGCTTCTGCCGACCGTACCTATATCGCCGGGGAAAATATTACGGAGGCATGGTATAATGAGAGAGAAAAACTCATTAAATACGCTCTGGATGATGTGCGGGAAACCGGTGGATTATCTGCCATTCTTTCCCCCAGTTATTTTTATCAGGCACAGCTTATCCCCCTTTCCTACCAGAATTGCATCGTAAGGGGCAATGCTACAAGGATCGACGGCTTTCTTGCGGCGGAATATCTGGTGAAAGGACACGCGCTCCCCGCTCCGGAAAGAGGACGCTCCTTTGCCGGAGCATTGACTTCCGCCGAAAGAACGGGGGTATTTGAAAATGTGGATCATTGCGACGTACGCTCCCTTTATCCCTCCCTTATTCTTGCCAAAGGTCTTTGCCCCGTCAGGGATACTTTGAAAGTCTTTCCCGCAGAGTTGGCAAAACTGCGTTCTTTCCGGCTGCAAGCAAAAGATGCGGTAAAAAATGCGGAAACAAAAGAGGAGAAAGAGTATTATAATGCTTTGCAGAAGACTTTTAAGATCCTGATCAATTCTTTCTATGGCTATCTGGGTTTTGAACAGGGATTCCTCAACGACTTTGCCATGGCGGAAGAAGTCACCTCTTCCGGAAGGAAAATTTTATCCGGAATGCAGAATATTCTGGAAGATGCGGGTTGTTCCATCATAGAAATGGATACAGACGGGATCTATTTTGTAAGAAATCAGAATATCAGTATCAGGGAAATCGCACTCCTTTTCAAAGAGGGACTTCCTCCGGGGATCGAAGTGGATTTTGATGAATCCTATAAGGCGATGTTCTGTTATAAAAGCAAAAATTACGCACTCCTTGCCTCTTCCGGGGAGGTGAATATTTCCGGAGCCGCCCTGAAATCCAGGGGATTGGAGGTTTTCCAGAGAAAATATATGGAGGAAGTCATCCGTTGCCTGCTGGAAAAACAGCCGGAAAAAATACATACGGTTCATGAAGAATATTGCAGGAAGATCAGTAATCACATCATCCCCTTGCGGGAACTTGCCAAAAGTGAAACTCTTTCCGATTCCCCGGAAGCATACAAAAGAAAACTGCTCAGTGGCAATGGAAGACGAAGTGCCGCATATGAACTGGCTCTTGCTTCCGGAAAAGATTACCGGCAGGGGGATCAGATCTCTTTCTATATCACCGGTACGAAAAAGAAAGTTTCCGTTGTGGAAAATTCCAGACTCCTTTCCGACGCAAAGGAGGGGGAAAGGGATGAAAATACTCTCTATTATCTGGAAAAACTGGAAGAACTGCGGAAAAAGTTCGCCCCCTTTCTTCCTGCGGAAAATACAGTGAAACCCTGTGGAAATTGTGACGGGGAACTTTCATTATTCTGAGAAAAAAAGGTAAAAACATACTTTTATGAAGCATTGTTGTGTAAACAATGCTTTTTTTGTATTGATTTTATTTTTTCTGTGAATTGATTTATTTTTTCAGCGGTCTATATTCATATATACAGGCAAATTTTGCTGTAAAGGAAAGGATAAAAAATGGACATAGCTCAAATGGTGGAAAATGCGTTTTATCTTCTGGCACTGCTCAATCCGGCAAGCAAGATCATGTTCCTTGCCTCATACGAACCCGGCTTGACAAAAAAACAGAATTTTGAACTTTCCTGGAAATCCTCATCGGCAGCATTACTCATTCTTCTTGTTCTTTCTGCGGCAGGACACTTTATTTTAAGCCGGATCTTCCGTGTGGAGATCTACTCCTTGCAGATCACCGGCGGATTGGTAGTCTTTGTTATTGGATGGACAGCCATCAATGAGGGAAAGTTTGTCAAAAAGACAATGGATTCCATCCACAATACCATGACGGATATTTCCCTTGTTCCTCTTGCAGCGCCCCTCATCGCCGGTCCCGGAATGATCGCAGCAGTGATTGCCGGAAGTGCAAAGGACGGACTTTTTCTTACATCCTGTTCTCTGGTCATTGCCATATTCATCAATTTTCTTCTGATGCTGGGCGCAAATTCCATCAACCGTTTTCTTGTGAAGACCCATACACAGGGACCTCTCATCCGGCTTACAGGGCTTGTTATTTCGGTTGTGGCGATGCAGATGATGATAAGCGGGATAAAACAGGCGTTTTTAAAATTTTAACAGTTGATTTTTCTGTTATATAAAGTATATTTCTTCTGTTACAGGAGAAATATATGAAAAAAGTTATCGTCATAGGTGCCGGGCCGGCTGGATTGACCGCAGGATTACAGCTTTTGCGGGAGGGCGCGGGGAAATATCAGGTCGTCATTCTTGAACGATCTTCTTCCATTGGCGGCATTTCCCGTACTGTACGGCATAACGGCAACCGGATGGATATCGGCGGACACCGTTTTTTCACCAAAGACGCCCATGTCAATGCTTTCTGGCAGGAGTTGATGCCTTTGCAGGGAATGCCTGCTTTTGATGATAAACTTCTGCAAAGAAATATTGCCTTTACTCCCGGTGGACCTGATCCGGAAAAAGAAGATAAGGTGATGCTGACAAGATCCCGGGTCTCCCGGATCTATTACAGAAGAAAATTCTTTGATTATCCTGTAAAGATGAATTTTAATACCATTTGCAATATGGGATTGATGACCACTTTTTCTGCGGGGATGAGTTATCTTTTTTCTCTCTGCCGCGAGCTGGAAGAAACCTCTCTGGAAAATTTCTACATCAACCGTTTCGGCAGAAAATTATACAGTATGTTTTTTGAGCGTTATACGGAAAAACTCTGGGGCAGGCATCCGGAAGATATTTCTGCCCAATGGGGCGCACAGAGAGTGAAGGGGCTTTCCATTGCTGCCGTATTGAAAGATATTTTTTCCAAACTCATCCCCGGAAAACGCAAAAAAGTGGAAACAAGTCTTATTGAAGAATTTCTTTACCCCAAATACGGCCCGGGGCAACTCTGGGAATTGGCGGCGGAAAAATTTGAAGAACTTGGCGGCTCGATCCATTTCAACTGCAAAGCGGAACGCTTTATTGCCGGGGAAAAGGGAATTGATAAGGTCATTTCCACGGGGGAAAATGGTGAGGAAAAAATATGGGAGTGTGATATTCTCATTTCTTCCATGCCGGTAAAAGATCTTGTTTCCGGGATGGAAAATGTGCCGGAAAATATCCGGAGATATGCGGAAAATCTTCCTTACCGGGATTTTGTCACTGTGGGATTGCTGCTGGAAAAACTTGCACTGAAAAACCGTACAAAATTGAAAACGCTCAATAATATCGTTCCGGATTGCTGGATCTATGTGCAGGAAGAAGATGTGAAACTTGGCAGAATACAGATTTTCAACAACTGGTCTCCCTATATGGTGAAAGAACCGTTAAAAAGTGTGTGGATCGGGTTGGAATATTTCTGTTCACAGGGGGATGAATATTGGAATATGGGGCAGGAGGAATGGAAAAATTTTGCCGTAAAAGAACTGGAAAAAATGGGGGTCATTTCTCCCGGTGAAAAAATACTCGATCATCATGTGGAAAAGGTGGAAAAGGCTTATCCCGCCTATTTCGATACTTATGCGCAGATGGAGGATATTATTGCTTATCTGGATACTTTCCCCAATCTTTATTGTGTGGGCCGCAATGGTCAGCACCGTTACAACAATATGGATCACAGTATGGCAACCGCTTTTGAATCTGTCCGGCACATTCTTTCCGGCGGGCAGGGGGATAAAAAAGCCATTTGGAACGTGAATACGGAAAAAGAGTATCACGAAGAGAAAAAATAAGAGATGAAAAAAGGGAACAGAAAAAATCTGCTCCCTTTTTTACGGTCGGAAAAAATTTTTCTTCTTATTTGCCCGCCATGATGCGGATCTCGTTGAGAATATCTTTCACCCCCAGACCGTACTGATCCCGCAGCCATTCCTGGGAACCGATCTTGGAAACATTCACATCAGGAAGTGCCATGCGTTTGAATTTGCAGGGAGTGTTGGCGTCACAGAGGACTTCTGCCACTGCCCCGCCCAGACCGCCGCAAATATTGTGCTCTTCAACAGTAATGATCTTACCTGTTTCCGTTGCCGCACGGATAATGGCTTCCCGGTCGATGGGCTTGATGGAATACATACTTACCAGACGGCAGTCAATACCTTCTTTGGCGGCTTCCAATACTGCTTCTTTGGCATTGATCCCTACTGTGCCTGTAAAGAGAATGGTAAGATCTTTCCCCTCTTTCACCTGGGCGGAACCGCCGATCTTGAAATCCACTTTCTTTTCATGGATATCTTTTTCCCCTTTGTAACCGCAGCGGTAATAAAC
>JAGBXB010000124.1 GCA_017629515.1 Lentisphaeria bacterium
ACCAGAAGTTCAATCAGCGTGAACGCTGATTGAGTGAAGATGTGAAGGTGTGAAGAGCTTTTTTTGCATCCGCAAAAAAAGCGTGAAGTGCGCCCTGCCGGGCGTAAGGATGTGTATTTTTTTATTTTTGAAAAACAGTTCTGTTGTGCAGCAGTAACCAAAAGTTCGATCAGAGTAAATGGATTTTTTCCGGTTTTCATTTTCGTAAACATACTGTCTCCTGTGTTATTTTTTATTTCTTTGTATTATTTTTTCTTTACGGATTCTCTCTCAATAAGATTGACCTTTACATAAACGATGTTATCCTTTCTCACCGCATTTTCCGTTTCCAACCCCAGAAGGAGTTTGACCGCCGTTTCCCCCTCTGTCTGAAAAGGCTGTTCCACGGTGGTAAGAGGAGCAACAGCGTACTGGATGATGGGATAAGCATTTCCGTAACCTATGATGGAAAGATCTTCCGGAACTCTTAAATTTCTTCTATGCGCCTGCATCATTACCATCATGGCTATATCATCTGTCAAACACCAGAAGGAATCAGGAATATCCTCTTCATCAAGCATTGAGCCAATTTTTTCCTGCAGAAGGGAATAGGGCATACTGCGGGTATGGATGATATGAAATTTTTCATTATTTTGCAGTCCGGCTTCTGCAAGAGCATCGATCGCCCCCCTTTGTCTTTCAGGGTAATAATCCCCGGTAATGAGGGCAATTTTCTTCATTCCGTTCTGCACAAGATATTTCACAGCCTCCCGGACACCGTTATAGTCGTCAGTAGCAACAGTCAGTTCATCACCGCAGGCCATTCCGCCGCTGACAAAAACTACTTCGATCCCGTGTTCTTTGCAGAAATTTTTCACAAGAACGTTGTGTTCGTTTTTCTGATCGTTGAGACAAATGAGTTTTTTTATTCTTTTTCCGGGAAGTTTCCGCAGCTGCATTTCCAGATCATCCCAGTAACTGAACATGAGAACAGAATAATCATTTCTTGCCGCTTCCGCCATTACTCCGGAAATGATTTTACTGTATACAGCGTGCATTTTTTCCAGTGTAGCCGTAAAAAGGGCAATGGTGCGGTTTACCCCTGTGCGGGTGATGACTGCCGCCTCATTTTTATAATATCCCATTTTTCTTGCAGCATCAAGGATCTTCTGACTGCTGTTGTCTTTGATTTTATATTTTTTGGCGTGCCCCCGTAATACTTTTTCCACTGTGGAGAGAGCGTATCCGGTTTCCACCGCTATATCTTTTCCTGTAACCATATTCTGCCCCGGTATAGGTAAATATAAAACGCATTATAAAATAACTGCGTCGACGCAGTAACTAAATATAAATGCCCCGGAGAAGTTTGTCAAGGCAAATAATATTTTTTTTCACCTTTTTTGCATGATTATCATTACAAAACCGTAAAAAGAGAGAGATTTCAGGACAGGAAAAAAATATTTTATTTTCCCAGTTTTTCTTCCAGGAAATCCTGCATATCTTTTACCGATGTGAAAAGAAGAGAGCCATTCACCTCTTTCAGTGCCTCCATACGGGCAGATTCTGCCCACGCCGCAGAAAGGCACTCTATACCTGCTTTACGGGAAGAAAGGACATCCGAAACCCCGTCGCCTATATAAAAAACCTCCTCTTCTTTCAAAGAATATTTTTTCAAAAGTTCTTTCAAAAGAGAAGACTTATCATTACTTTCCGCTGTTCCTGTCTGGACAAAAGAAAAATAATCCTTTATTTTCAGATATTCCAGTGAAATATTGGCAGTCATCTCTGATCTTCCGGTAAGAATGGTAAGGATCACACCTTTTTCTTTCAGGAAATCCAGCAATTCCCGGATACATGGAAAAACTTCCGGACACTTTTTTCCATGCAGCTCATTATGATACCGGGCAAATTCCTTCATATACTCTTCTCTGTAATCTTCCCCCATAAAATGCCGCAGAACCCCTTCTTCATTCATACCGAAACAACCAAAAATATCCTCCCGGGAAGGAGCATTTTCTTTCATGTATTTTTTGAAAACGATATCAAATACTTCCAGACAGAAATCCACGCTGTCAGCAAGAGTTCCGTCAAAATCAAAAGAAATAAGTTTGATCATTTTTCCTTATCCGTTTCTGCCGAAAAATCTTTTGCGTTCCTCTTCCAGTTTTTCTTTTATGGCAATGATTTGCGGAAGAACTCCCTCTTCGCCGTCAGAAGCGTGCAGCAGAAGTTCCCCCTGTTCAGCACAGAGGGGATCGTGGATCTTTTTGAAATAGTGTTCCATAAGGAAAAGAGCATATTTCACCAGCCGGAAAGAACCGAAGGGAAATTCATCGTCACAGCCGCCCACAGCCACACAACGGGAATCCAGAACCGCCTCCCTGAAAGAGGCGAAATCCGCTCCGTTGGAAAAGATGACAGTATAATCCTTATCCGCTTTCTGGGAAGGTCTGCCATGATAATCGCTGCTGCCGATAAAAGGTTTGGCAAAACCTTCTTGCATTGCCTCCATGACCTTTGCATTGCATAATGCCATACGGGGCACATTGAAATTCCCCAGTTCCAGAGCGTCAAAATTGCCCCTTTTCATCAATATATCCGTAAGGAGAGTTGTGGAAGCGTACCGGGAATTCTGTTTCCAGTAGGGGTGACAGAATACAGATAATCCCCCCTCCTCTTTTATCCGGGAGGTAATGGCTTCAAACTGGCCAGCATATTTTGCCTCGTGAGCAGGTATTCCCTGTGCAAGCAGTTCCTGTTCCACTTTTTCCGCACGTTGGGCAAAATCACTTTCCGGATCATATTCCCATTTGCTTATGGAGGATGCTGAACCGATACTCAAAATGTGATTGATCCCCACGCCGTAACTTTCCGCTTCCTCCCCGCAATATACATGCAGACCGCTGTCAAATCTTTCACTGCTCTCCACCGCTTTCCAGGTGGGGTCAAATGTTTTATGATCGGTCACAGCAGTAAAATCGAACCCGGCTTTTCTCATGTAAAAAGGCATTTTTTCGGGCGGAAAAAGTCCGTCTGAACCGGTACTGTGGGAATGAACATTTCCTTTGTAGGCATCAAGCCGGAGAAGATCATCTTCCAAAGTATAAAAGAAGTATTCATCCTGATATGTATCATTTCCATTCTTTGCCCTTATTCCGATCCAATGTTCATATTCTCCTTTGAATTCCAGTTCAAAAGAGAGAGTATTGCCGGAAAGAGTAAAGGGCACATTCTGCCACAGATGTTCGCCTCCGGGCGTGAGATACGCCACTCGGTCATCCGCCATACGCCAGTCATCCCGGATATATTTGACGCAGAGAGTATCCGCATATTGAAGAAAGATCTCATTTTTTACTTCAAGCACAAATTTGATCCTGCTATCCACTTTCTGTATGGGACAGGGCATATTGGCAAACGAATCAGGACAGGCAACGATTCCCATAATATATTTCCTTCAGATTAATAAAGAAACCGGAGACACAGTAAAGTTCTCCGGCAGATATTTCATTTTTCAAGCGTTGATCAGGAAGTCATCCAGTTCTGCAAGGAGAGAAACTGTATCCATGATCTTTTCTTCTTCCCCCAGTTCCAATTTTTCCAGAAGAGCCTCGCCGCCCTGGGATTGGGGATAGGCGTCGGCGATCTTCCTTGCCCGCTTATAGGCAGATTGGATTTCAGAAAGTTTTGTACGCACCTCTTTGACTTTTTCAATGATAACGATCCTGTTTTCTTTCTTTACAGCATCGTATACCTTGATCCCGTCCAATGCACTGCGCACAAGCAGAACAAAGGGGATGAGTTCTTTACAGCAGGAGGCAAAGTCGCAGGTAATGGATGTATCCTGATCATCGGGAAAGATCTTTTTCGGATCCAGATGTTTTGCCATCCAGTCATCATTCCGGTATCTGTCGCGCACCTCTTTTTTGCGGAAATCCGGGATCTCCATAGGCTCACCGTCATTAAGCGCACTGCGCTATGCCTGAATACCGGCAAGAGTCACATCGGACGCTGCATAAATATCCCAGGGGGCTTTTTCCCCGGTAATGATCTGACGGGCAAAGTAATACAATTCCCAGAAGTCCCCTCCGCCGTGACCGGCTTTTTCCGCCGCTTCCCCCATCTCATCCCACTGGGGATCGATATCCAGACGCGGACCGGCATTTCCCCCGCCGATATGCAGATATTTTCCGTCATAGGCGGCTTTTGTACCGAAAAAGCGTTTCTGATGGCTGTCGGAAACACTTCCGCCCATAAGATTGCGGACGATACTGCCGTTACTCATCTGGATAAGAGAGGGGGCAAAGGCACACAGATTGGGAACGATCCCGTCCACTTTTCTGCCTTTTCCATGCACAGTACCTTTACAGTACACATCTTCGGGGAAAGCCGTCACCTTTTCAGGCCGCAACCCGGAAATGATCATAACAGGTCCCAGAGAGTGAGTGCAGTAATAGTGATAATTCAGCCATCCCCTCCAATGATGCAGCTGATTGCCCGGTATGACGGGCGTTCCGTCCAGATAGGATGTGCAGGGATTTGCCCCGCCATGCACATAATCAAATTCGGCATAGGCAAGTTCCCCGAAAAGCCCCTGTTTATACAGCCTTGCCAAATACATATTGATTTTAGTAAAGGGGTAATTTTCCGCAAGGTTGTAAACCAGTCCCCGTTTTTCCACTTCCTCCACAAGAGCCACCCCCTGTGCAGGAGTAAAGAAAGCAGTAACTTCACTTAAAACATGTTTGCCCATTCTCAATGCTTTCATGGTATCCGCTGCATGGTTGGGGCAGTATGTGGAAACAAGAACGGCTTCAAAATCCATTTTGAAAAATTCATCTTCATCGGCAGTAAGCACTGCTTCGGGACAGATCTCATGGAATTTATTACGCACATGATCATCAAAATCACATCCGGCAACGATATCGATCCCCAACGCTCTTGCGCTGTTGATAAAAGCACTGCCCCTGCCAAGTCCCCAGATACCCATTTTCAGGCGTCTTCCGCCAAAAAGATCCATACTCATTTTTACTCCTTCTGATTTTATGAAATTCAAAATACTGTTGCTTTTGCAGTTTTTTTTCAAAGAATACATTAGCACAAAGTACCGCTAATGCAAGAAAAAATTTGTCTTTTCTCTTATAAAAAAAAGGTTATTTTTTATAAAAAAACTATTTCTTTAACACATTATTCCCGTAGGGATAAGGTAATGCAGCAATATTTCCGGGGGATCGGGGAGCATCGGAAAGGCAACTGCCCACCGTAAAAATATACCGGAAACTATCAGTGGAAGCGGCACAGGTGAAAAGCATCATCCCGGCATACCGCAATAATGCAAGATCATCCCAGAATTCAAATTTATACTGCTGCTCAAAAGGAATATAATCCCAGTTGTTTGCCGGTACAAGGATATTGCCGCAGGAATCCACAAGGATAAACTCTTTTTCCGCTGCCTGGGTTATATGGATCGTACAGGAGGGGTCATTGTTCCAGTGTTTGAAAAGCAGCACACAAATAGCACAAAGGATAAAATCCGCCCCCAGTTTGTCTGCAAGGACAGAACCGATACAGAAATTTTCCGGCTCCAACTCATCCTTATACGCACAGCGGAATCTTTTTTTCTGCATGTATAAAGAGATTTCTTCCAATGTGGAAGGGGCATATTTCCTGGATAAAGCAAGAAAACGCTCCCAGTGTTTTTTCAACACATCCGGGGAATCATTGTCAAACCACAGAAGATGCACCCGGATAAGCCCGTCAATAAGGGACAACTTTTTTCCCTCTTCCATCCCCTCATTGCCTGCATGAAGAAACCGGGAAAAATCCACCCGTCTTTTACGCAATGCAATGGCGGATTGCAGTTGATGGACTCTTTTACGCAATCTTTTATCGGAAGTTTCCTGAAGAAAACAGAGATCCGCTTCCAACACTTCCGGATCGGATTCTTCCAGCAATGCAGACATGGCAAGGCTCGCAGAATGTTCACTTTCATCATTGAGCAAACTTAAAAGAAACTGATGAGCCTTTTCCACTTTTTCCGCCTCCCTGCCCTCTTTATTCCGGCAAAGAAAATCTTTCCGGGATTCTTTTACTTTTCTTCCCCGTCAGAAAAGGTCAGATTATTCAGCGCATCCAACGCCCCCAGATTGTTCAATCCTCTGGGTGTATAGGGTTGTCTGTTTTTTTCAAACTTTTTTTCTGTTCCGGTATTCTTTTTCTGTTCCGGAATATTTTTTTCCGTTCCGGCAGAACTTTCAGAAGAAGTACCGCCTTTCCGGGGAAAGATCCCCCGCAGAGCATTTGCCGCAATATCCTTTACTTCCTTACTGAAATCCGCTTTCAGTATCCAGCGGAAAAATTCAGGATTTTCTATGGCTACTTTCCGGATGGAAAGTCCGGTATTTTTCCCGAAACAGATCACCGCTTCCCCGTTGCGCCATTTAAAGCGTCCGTCCGGATCGATATTATCCGCGGAAAACTGATTGCAGAAAGCGTGGACGCCGTCCATATCGGCAGGGAATTGGGTTATATCCTCCGGGAAAGTATCCGGATCGGCATTGGCATATTTTTTCATCTGTGCTTCAAAAACTTCCACCGTTGCAAGGGTATCGGCTTCGGCACTGTGGGCATCCTGCATCTTTTTACCGCAGAAAAAGCGGTAGGCAGCAGAAAGGTTTCTGGGTTCCATACGGCAGAAAATATTGTAGGCGTCAGCAATCCTTCTTCCTTCGGTGGAAAAACGCAGACCCGCTCTGGAAAACTCCTTTACAAGCATGGGGATATCAAATTTGATGATATTATATCCGCCCAGATCACAACCTTCCATATAAATATAGAAATTTTTGGAGATGGCTTTGAAAGTGGGAGCATCCTTCACATCTTCATCCGTTATCCCGTGGATTTTTGTGGATTCTTCCGGGATGTGCATTTCCGGATTCACAAGGCGGGTCTTTACCTCTCTTGTTCCGTCGGGAAAAATCTTTACCACACTGATCTCAATGATCCGGTCTGTCATAATATTGACCCCGGTGGTCTCCAAATCAAAAAATACAATGGGTCTGTCTCTGACGATATCCATACTACCTCATTTTCAGGGCGGCATACTCTCATTTATCATTTCCGGCAGATATTTCCCGCCCCGGTAAGTTCTGCCGTATATTCTTACTGTCCGGTCTTCTGTTCCAATACTTTCATACCCGGAACCATATTGAATTGCAGTTTCCGGAAAACAAATTTTCCCTCCCGCCAGGAGGAAATGGAAGATTCAAATCTGCCCAGAGTCTTCTGCAATTCCAGGATCTCCTTTATATCCATGTTTTCCGCTTCATTGCGTAAATATATGGCATAAAGATCCAGTACCCGCATCGTAAGAAGGATCTCCCCTTTCCGGAATCCTTTGTTGCGTTCATACATATTGCGGCAAACACTGCGCATATTGTCAAAATTTCTTAACAGTTTCTCTCTTTCCACATGGGTTGCCAGCATATTTTTCTTTTGAAGCATCACGGGCATCCAGATGACCACATAGAGTTCAAAACACACCACAAGGCAGAAAAAGATGACCGCAAATCCGGTCACAAAATCTTTCCGTCTTTTACAGGAATAACTCTCTTTGATCGCTTTCGGGATCATATTTACCACCAGAACAAAAATAAAAGGGGGAGTATTGTGACTCCCCCGACTTGTTTTACTTCAAAGAAGCCGTACAGATTCTTTTTCTGCTTACTTCACAGCATTGCCACTCACCTGGACAGAATTGATCCAGAAGAGAGGAGGCAGGATCCAGAAGGAAGAACGATTGGACTGCATATCCACGACGGCGGTGCAGCCATCCATGTGGATCTTGGCCTGGGAGGTAAGCATATTCACAGCATTATCCACGCGGACAGTATCATTGAAAGGTGTCATGTTTCCGGGCTTTGTTGCACTGCCGGTAACAAGGGCAATATCAAAAAGATAAAGTCCCCAGATCTCTCCGTTGACATGCCCCAGGGAAGTCAATTCGGAAGAGGGGGTAAGTCTCAAATCATTGAGAGTTGTGGCATACTCCACAGAAGAACATGCGCTGAATGTAAAAACAGCAGCAGCGGCGGCGAAAACGACCATCATTTTTTTCAACATTTTCAGAACTCCTTATTGTTTCCTGATAAAATCTTTAAGAGGTACGGCAAAAGCGCACCGTATATACTATAAGTTATACCGGAAAAAGCAAAGTTGCAAGAGCATTTTCCGGAAAAAACCGTTTTTTAAAGGGGAAAAAGTCTTTTTTCTGCCTTTTTCCCCTCCGGAAGGGTCATCCTTTACGGTTGACCGCTTTCTGGGCAATATCTTTACGGTACTGCATATCTTTCCAGGAGATCTTTTCCACTCCTGTATAAGCAGCACTGATGGCCTCGGGAACATCTTTTCCGAATGAGGTCACAGCCAGTACTCTGCCGCCGGAATTGACGATTTTGCCGTCTTTCACATCTGTTCCGGCATGATATACTCTGCAACCGGAGTTTTCCGCTTCTTCCAAACCGGTGATTTCAAAACCTTTTTCCACACTTCCGGGATAACCGCCGGATGCCAGAACAACGGAAACGGCAACTCTCTCATCCCATTGCAGATCCAGTTCCCCTACTTTCCCCTGTGCGGTTTTCATAAGGGTATCAAAGAGACTGCTTTTCAGTCTGGGAAGCACGGCCTGTGTTTCGGGGTCGCCGAAACGCACATTGAATTCCAGTACTTTGGGCCCCTCTTTTGTCGCCATGATCCCGGCATAAATGATACCACGGTAAAAGAGTCCGCTCTTTTTCAAGCCTTTGAGGAAGTTTTCCAGAACTTCTTTCTGTACTCTTTCCATAAGGGCATCTGTAACCACCGGAGCGGGGGAATATGCCCCCATACCGCCGGTATTGGGGCCTTTATCGCCATCCAGAAGTCTCTTGTGATCCTGGGAGGAGGCAAGGGGGAGAATATTTTCGCCGTCGGTCAGGGCAAGAATGGAGGCTTCTTCTCCGATAAGGAGTTCTTCAATGACGACCATGCTCCCGGCACTGCCGAATGCTCCGGAAAAACATTCTTTGACGGCGTCTTCCGCTTCCTGCTGATTGGCGGCAACGATCACACCTTTACCGGCGGCAAGCCCATCGGCTTTGACCACTACTTCCCTGCCTGCGGCATATTCACTTCTCACATATTCCAATGCCGGTTCAGCAGAAGTGAAACTCATATATTTTGCAGTGGGGATATTATTTTCCACCATGAATTTTTTGGCAAAATCCTTACTTCCCTCCAGCTGGGCGGCTTTTCCGGAAGGCCCGAATGCAGCGATCCCTCTGGCACGGACTGCATCGGTGACACCTTTCACCAGGGGGGCTTCAGGCCCGACCATGACAAGATCGATATTATTTTTTTCAGCAAAATCGGCAATATCCTCCCCTTCACCGGAAAGGGCCACACACTTTGCGATTTTTGCAATACCGGGATTACCGGGACTGCAATAAAGTTCTGTTACTTCCTTACTTCTTTTCAACCCATCGCAAATAGCATGTTCACGACCGCCGCTGCCAAGGACCAATACGCGCATGACAAACTCCTTTTTTTGTGTTACTGCTGCCGGAAACTGCCGGAAAACAGCCTCCGGACGCTTTTTTATCCTTAAAAAATGCTTTTTTTTCATTTATGGACTTGCCATATTGACAAAATCCGGTTATTTTTATATACATGGATAATTTAAGCCATTTTTGGAAAAAGTCCAGTAAAGAACATATAAAATGTAGCAAAAACATCCTTTCAAGGCAAAGAAAAAGGAAAAATTGCCGGGAAAAGATCTGAAAAATAATATTCTGATGGGGTACATCATGGCAAATCAAATACAAGAAAATTCTTCCGTTTGTAAGATCAGTGATCTTATGAATGTTTCCCGTATTCTGCTTTTGAAGGGGAAACAGAAAAAAGATGATGTTCTCAAAAATCTTGTCAGACTTTCTGCCGGAGAAGAAGGATTCAGCGGGGAAGATGATCTTCTCTGGGGCATCATGCACCGGGAGGAATTGATGAGTACGGGCATCGGCAAAAATATTGCCACCCCCCATACCTCTGTAAACGGGATAGAAAATCCTTTTATCGCCCTTGCCGTCTGTCCGGACGGGATCATGGATTATCAGTCTCCGGACATGCTTCCTGTGAAACTTGTTTTCATGATCATCACCCCCAAGGACAATGCCATCAACCAGTTGAAGATCCTTGCTGCCATAGGCAATCTTTTTTATGACGGCAGACTGAAAGCAGCCTGTCTTGCCTCCGGTGATCCGGAAAGATGTTTTGCCATCATTCAGAGAGCGGAACAGTAAGAAAAAGTATTCAGATCCTGGAATTATCATGAGTGAAACAGGCAAGAACGATACCAATATTATTTCCCTGCTGGCGTGGACGAATTTTTTAAGTTCGTTCAATCCTGCATTCTTCTGTACCTTTACGGCATTATTCGTATCCCATCATTCTCTGATGTTTGATACCCTTGCCATGAATGTACTTTTCACCTTTGCCCTGTTTGCAGTGCCATTGATCTTCACAGGGATACCGGAACACTATCTGACCACCAGGTTCTCCTGCCGGAATGTGGTTACCTTTTCCCGCTTTTTTGAGTTCTTTTCTTCCATACTTGCGGCGATCATTTTCACCTGTCCTTTCAAAAACAGTGTCATATTGCTTTTTCTCCCGGTTCTTCTGCAGGGGATCGAATACGCTATGTACCGCCCTGCCCTGAAAGGGTATGCCGCGGAAATGGTTCCCAGACATCTGCTTTCCAAAGCAAGCGGCACAACAGAATGCGGCACATTTTCCGGTATTGCAGCCGGAGCCACCGCCGCCATCTGGCTTTCTTTCCTTGAAAATCTTTTCGGCGGACCGGAATATCTTGCCGGACTTTTCTCCGCTGCCATTGCTTTATATTCCCTTCTTCTGGCAACAAGACTCAGTCCGGATTTTGCCTTGAAGCACAATATCCGTTTTTCGGAGCTCCCCCGCAGATGGCTGGATACACTGCGTCACCAGCCCCGTTACAGGGAACTGGTTTTCACCGGCATCGGGGAAAGTTATATTTTTGCCATTATGATTTTCGTTTCCGCTATGACGGTACAGTATATTTTCTCCTTCCAGGGCAACCAGTTTGCCAGGCAGTTGACCAGTTACTTTCTTCTGCCCGCACCTGTTCTGGGGTGCGCGTTCGGCTGTCTTATTGCCTCCTGGCTTTCCAAAAACAATGTGGAACTGGGACTTGTTCCGCCTTCCGTACTTGCCATGGCGGTATTTTCACTTCTTACAGGGATCCTTCCTTATTACTCGGATATCGTTATTGAAAGCGGACTATTGGCACTTCTTCTCTTTTTCTTCGGACTCTTTTCCGGCATCATGCTCGTTCCGGTTCAGGCGTACCAGCAATATTTTGTAAAAAAATCCCTTCGTCCGGCATTTTTCTCCTGGTTTTATCTGCCCTTCGGCATCGGCATCCTCCTTGCCATCGCTTTGTCCTGTTTGCTTTACCGTTACGATATTCAGGTATATACAGCAACAACTCTCATTGCCGTCTTTACCCTTCTTCTTGCCGCGGTGACCTTTACTTTTATGTCCCAGTTCCTTTTGCGGATGCTTATGAAACTTCTTTTAAGCACGCTCTACCGGTTGCGGATCTTCCATAAAGAACGGCTTCCGGAAGAAGGGCCCGCCCTTATCGTGGCAAACCGGGCATCCTTTGTGGATATTTTCTTTCTTTCCGCAGTTACCACAAGACCCATCCGTTTTATGCTCCACGAAAGTTTCTTCCGCAATCCTTTTATGCGGCCTTTATACAAAGGCGCGGGCTTTTTTGAGGTCAACCCCACAAAGCCCAAGAAACTCAAACAACTTTTTGATGAGACGAAAGAAGCATTGTCCAAAGGGGAACTTGTCTGCGTATTTCCGGAGGGAGAGATCACAAGAAATGGAACGATGTCCGAATTTAAAGACGGAGTTACCTCCATGCTTCCGGATAATATGGATGTGCCCATCATCCCCGTCCGTATCGGCATGACCTGGGGGAGCATCTTCTCCTGTTATCTGGGCAAATTCAAACTGCGCTGGCCCAATGAACTGCCACATCCGGCAACCGTCACCATCGGGAAACCTTTACCCAGAAATGTGAGCAGTTATGAATTAAGGATCCATCTTACGGAACTTGCGGCGGAAACGGAACTTGTTTCCAGCCCCCAGGAACGCCCTTTCCATTCCCAGTTTGCCTTTATTGCGAAAAAATTCCCCATGAGACGCATGATAAGGGAATATACGGAAAAAGGGGAAAACGCCCCACGGAATATTTCACTTTTGATCTCGGCGATCCTTCTGAACCGGAGATTGCGGAAACTGCAAGGGGATCACACCTCCAAACATATCGGGATCATGCTTCCCAATTCCATTGAGGCGGTCTTATCCATCTTTGCGGTACTTTTTGCCGACAAGATCCCGGCGATCCTCAATTACACATCCTCTGCGGATTCTTTCGATCTGGCGGTGAAAAAAACAAAAATCAAAATAATCCTTACCAGCAGAAGTTTCCTCAAACAGCTGAAAATGGAAGCCAGAAGCGAAATGGTCTTTATGGAGGATCTTTATCCGGAAATACAGTTGCGCTTCAAACGGTTCTTCTGGAGTATTCCCGTACTGTTTTTCAATACGAAAGAATTGATGAAACTTGTCTCGCCGGAAACATGGAACGATGTAAACAAAACAGCGGTCATCCTCTTTTCCAGCGGAAGTACCGGCATTCCCAAAGGGATCATGCTGAGTCACCACAATATTACAGGAGATGCCACTTCTGTCATCAACTCCATCGGCTGGAACAAAAATGACAGAATATTGGGCAATCTTCCGGTTTTCCATTCTTTCGGGCTGAATGTATGTCTGTGGCTTCCTGTGATCTCCGGAACAGAGACCATTCTCGTCCCCGGACCGCTGGATACGACTCTTATAAGCAAAGCCATGCTGGAAAGACGCCCCACGGTACTTATGGCAACTCCGGCATTTCTTCTTACTTACATGCGCCGCTGTCCGAAAGAAGCCTTCAAAAGCCTCCGTCTGGTGGTCACCGGAGCGGAGAAGTTGCGCGATGACATTGCGGACAGATTCTTCCATCTGACCGGTCTTGCCATTGCCGAAGGGTACGGCTGTACGGAATTATCCCCCATCGTCTCCATCAATCTTGCCAACTCTCTTATGGAGTTGGGTACAACGGTGGCAAAAAGAGGAAGTATCGGGCCGCCGATACCGGGAGTATGTATCAAAATCGTCGATCCGGAAAGTTTTGAACTTCTTCCTGCCAATACAGATGGACTTCTCATCGTAAAGGGACCGGTTGTGATGCAGGGATATCTGGATGATCCGGAAAAAACCAAGGAAGTATTGAAGGACAACTGGTATATAACCGGTGATATTGCCCGTATGGATAATAACGGCTTCATCACCCTTACCGGCAGACTTTCCAGATTCTCTAAAATAGCCGGAGAAATGGTTCCCCATGAACTTGTGGAACGGGAACTCAATAATATTCTTCTTCTGGATGAACGGCTTCTTGCGGTCTGCGGTGCGCCGGATTCCAAAAGAGGGGAAAAACTGCTGGTCTTCTATACAGACAGGGAACGGATCAAGCCAAATGAACTCATCCGTAAACTGCGGGAAAAGGGCATCCCCAATCTCTGGATACCCAAAGAGGAAAACTTTGTTCACATTGAAAGTCTGCCCATGCTCGGCAGCGGCAAACTGGATCTTTCCAATCTTGCCAATCTGGCAAAAACTCTCGGAGAATGATTTGACCGGAACCTCCGGTAATTTAAAATAAAGGGGATGTTGCAAAAGTACGATGGATTTTTTCATTGTGTCTGCTCAAAAGATGAAAAAAGTTTGGTAAATATTCAAATAAATCAGAGTTTCTTAAATATATCTTTTGAGGAATATGCCCTGTAAGGGCAGAAGGCTCTGAAAGAGCCGCAGGATCACAGCCCGGGGTAAGACCTCTGAAAGAGGTCGCCGCCCCGGGTAAATCTGTTGAAATAACACAAGCTCTGTAAGAGCGGCAGAAGGTGAAATGTCTGTCCCATCTGCCGCTCTTACAGAGCTTGTTTATTTATTTTGTACTCCTACCCGGGGGTACGGTCCCTTACAGGTCCCTACCCACCGGGCTATGTTCCTACGGGGCTTTCAGCCCCT
>JAGBXB010000125.1 GCA_017629515.1 Lentisphaeria bacterium
AGGGGCTGAAAGCCCCGCAGGAACATAGCCCGGCGGGTAGGGACCTGTAAGGGACCGTACCCCCGGGTAGGAGTACAAAACAAAAAAACTTGTATTATTTAAACACATTTACCCGGGGCGGCGACCTCTTTCAGAGGTCTTACCCCGGGCTGTGATCCTGCGGCTCTTTCAGAGCCTTCTGCCCTTTCAGGGCATACTCCTCAAAAGATATATTTTAGAAACTCTGATTTATTTGAATATTTACCAAACTTTTTTCATCTTTTGAGCAGACACAATGAAAAAATCCATCGTACTTTTGCCCCCCCCTTTTTTTATTCCTATGCGGAAGGGATAAAAAAAAGCCGTACATGCTTTGGGCACATACGGCAAAAGAAATAATATCAGTTTCTCTGATAATTATTATGCTTTGGCATGACGCTTACGTACTTTGGCAGCGGCATTGCGGATACCGGTAATGGTATCTTCAATGTTCTGTTCGGTAAGACGGGGATGCATGGGAATATTGAGTTCCCGCTTGTAGAAGAATTCACTGGCTTTGGGGCACTGATCGGGATCATAGCCCATGCGTTTGAGACCGGTGAAGTGGAAAGTGGGCTGATAGTGGAGAATACCCTGTACGCCTTCTTCTTCATAGAGAACACGCATGAATTCATCGCGGGAGCCGCCCAGTTTCTTTTCATCCACACAAACAGTGTAGAGGTGGTAACTGTGATAGCAGTCAGCGGGTTCGTAAACAGATTCGATCCCTTCCACATCCTGGATACCGGCGGTGATCTTGTGGGCGATCTCACGGCGTTTTTCAATAAGCATATCCAGTTTGTCCAGCTGGCAGCAGCCGACAGCAGCCTGGATCTCATTCATACGGTAGTTGCTTCCCCAGTGACCGTTCCAGGGAATCACGTCAAAGTGAGCGGGCAGCCAGTATTCGATGGGGTCAGTCTTTTTGCAGGTGATCTTACCGAAGTTCCAGACAGGATTATTGATATCAGCAAGCTGATCGTTCCAGCTCTGGGGCTGATTGCTCATGCAGCGCAGGTTCTGGATTCCTTTGGCATATTCATCATCGTTGGTGGTGATCATACCGCCTTCGCCGCAGGTGGTGATGTTTTTCAAACTGTGGAAACTGAATGCACCGGCGTGACCGATAGACCCCGCCATGCGGCCTTTGTAGGAAGAACCGGTGGCATGGGCGCAGTCTTCCAATACTTTCAGACCGTATTTGTTGGCGATCTCCATGATGGGATCCATATCCACCATCAAACCGGCATAATGCACAACGTAGATGGCTTTGGTCTTTTTGGTGATTTTGCGTTCCACATCAACGGGGTCGAGGTTGAAGGTACGGGGATCGATATCTGCAAAGACAGGTACGCCGCCTTCTTTCAGGATCACAAGACTTGTGGCAACGAATGTATTGGGGGTAACGATGACTTCATCACCGGGTTTGATGTCAAAAAGCTGTGTGATGACGTGCATACCGGTAGTACAGTTGGAGCAGGCATAAGCATACTTTGTACCGTGCTTTTTGGCAAATTTATTCTGAAATTCCTGGGTTTTGGGACCCATGGTAAGGGTATCCTGGTGCATAGCGGCAATAGCAGCCTCATATTCAGCATCATCATAGATACTTCCCATGAAAGAATAAGGAACTTTGAGTTTCACTCCGTCATCTGTTGCATAACTGCTGGTAATACCCCCTTCGGTATTTCCTCCTGTGTAATGTTTTTTGTCAATAGCCATAATGACCTCCTTTTTGTCTTCTGCTATTTTGTTTAAGCCTTACACGGCACTTATTTTCATTTTTACATTATCCGCCTGAATGAGTCTTTTTCCGGTTTTTCTGCCCTCTTCGGCGGCGGCAATGGCACTTGTGATGGCAGGAACTGCATTTTCCAGAAACTCTTTTTCGATCAATGCGCCGAACTGGGCATTGGCTTTTTCCGGATAGCCCATGACACCGATCTTCACATCACTTCTCTGGGAAGTCTGCACAACTTCCTGTTTCATATCCGTATAACTTTCCCGCAGCTGGTAACTGTCCGGATCTTCCCGCAATCTTTCGGCTACTTCCCCTTCATCCAGTTCCATTTTATCCATGCGGACGACTTCCGGACACCAGTGGAGCAGTAAAGAAGTTTCCGCCCATGCGGCATGATAATCTTTTTCTGCAAAAAGTTTTGTCCAGGAGGGGGAAAAATCCCAGATCTGGGTAAGAAGAATAAGCGTATCCTTCAAAGCAGGATTCAACCATTTGAGAATACGCAGGGATTCTTTCAGGTGCAGCAGACTTTCACTGCCTCCGTGACCGGGGAGAATGATAAAGTTTTCAAATCCCTGCAAAGCAAGAGATTCAATGATTTCCCCCACAAGATTGGAAAAAGTATTGGGTTTCACATTGATCGTTCCGGGGAGCATCCCGCCGGAAAAAGTATAGTTCAATGTGGGAGCAATGATACAATCAAGTTTTTCCGCCAGGGCTTTCGCCATAAAATCACAGTTGCGGATATCCACATCCAGAGGAAGATGTTTTCCATGCTGTTCACTTAAAGCATAAGGCAGGATGATGGTCTTGTTATTTTTCAGATATTCTTTCACTTCATAGAAAGTCATATCCTGCATACGGTAACTTTTCATAAATAAACCCCTTTTTAAAAATATACTTTCTGTTACTATAAATCATTTTCGCAAAAAAGCAACCTTATTTCTGCTGCAATACGGTATTTTTTATAAAAAACATTCCGGACATATTTTTCAAAGATGCCAGGAGGGATTATCGTTCCACATTTCATAAATGGGAGCATTGACCACCTTTTCTTTCAGGATCTTTTTCAGCAGAAAACCATCCAGCGGCAACCGGGGTCCCACAAATTTCAGGGCTTCCGCTTTATAATTACCTTCCAGCATCGTCCCCCAATATTCTGCTTTGGCATGGAAATTACGTTTCCACATCTCCACATATACATTGCTTGTCGGTGCAAATCTTTCAATACATTTATCAGACATTTCCATTGTTTTTTCATCCGCAAGAACAAGGATATCCGGCACAAAATTATACGCCTGCGCCACGCCGGTCTGATAAGCATAGACCTCTCTGACCCCCTTATACCCCTCTTTGAGTTTATCCTGGGCGATCTCCTTTGTCCAACCGATGGCGTGCCGGGAAACATGGGCCATAAAACGGTGATCGGAATTGATGTCATGAGGCCAGTGGATGAGAACGATCTGCGGATCATATCCTGCAATAAAATCACAAAGCCTGTCTATGATCTCCCCCTGATAACGATCCACCTGGGCTATGGGATAATCCCAGATCACTTTTCTGCATCCGAGTTCGGAGGCAGCATTGACAGCATCTTCCATCACTCTTTTTCTGCCGTCGCCCTCCAAACTTCTTACAAAACTCCAATTCCATCCGCCGACCGGATTGAGGATCACGACCTCACAGCCGGCAAGAGACAATGCCGACGCAATATTGGGACATTCCGTTTCGATTTCTTCATGATGCGCACCGATAAAAAGCACTCTTGTTTTCTCTTCCATTTTATCCTCCCTGAAAGAAATGAAAATTAAAGGAAATGAAAAGCGAGGAACAGAACACTCCCGCAGCTTAAAGGTATCGTAAAATTGTCATCCAGTATCAGTTGTTTCTGGAAAAGTTCCGCCAATGCCCCGACGGCGACAGCAACAAATCCCCAGAGAAAATATTTTCCCGGGATACCCGTAACAAAAAATACGATAGAGACAGCAAGAAATCCCGCAATCACAAAAGAGATCACTCCTTCAAGGGATTTATTGTTTACAAGTTTACGGCGTCCGAATTTTCTGCCGATAAGGGCGGCAGCGGCATCCCCGGTAAGCATAACAGCAAGGGAGGAAGCTGCAATGACCGGACTGAAAAGGATATTCACCATAAGAGCCGCCGCAAGGACCGGCGCTCCGCCGGAAACGATCCATTGTCCTTTTTTCACTTCATTGCGGAGCATTTTTCCAAAGAGTTTCCCGTACAGACGCCCCAGATATTTTCCGCCGTTGGCATAATCGTGTTCGGAAACGAGAGTAAGAAGCAGAAGCAGAAAAAACACAATACAGGAGACATATTGCCATTCTGCCAGTAAAAGAGTTGCCGCCACCATCCACAGAGAGGAAAGGTGTACGGCCTTGCGTTTGATTTCTTCAAAATAACTTATTGACATTTGTTCTTCCTTTCAGGTAATTAGAGCCATACTATACTTTATATTGCTCTCTTTTTCAACACTCTTTTTATTGAAAGAGTGACCTGAAAGGAAAAATTTATGAAAATTTACCGGAACAGGAGATCATCCGGAAGGATCCGGTATTCCTGTATGGACAGGAAAACAAAAAATCATCTTTCCGCTTCCGTAAATTCTTCAAGCTGTCTCTTACCATGGGGAAAGGCTCTCTGGCCTCTGCTGAAACGCGTGTCAATAATGAGGACAGAGGCAAGAAGCGGACACAATGAAACCGCTTTACGCAGGTGATACATCACATTCTGTTTCCGGCAGGAAAAACGCAAAGCAAGTTCACTGTAAGAAATATTGGGATCACGCATTTTTGCATCCACAAATTTGTAGGTTTCCGGATATTTGATCTGCATGGAGGCAAGAAGATGGATACTGCGGGCAAGAGCGGAAAAAAGTTCATTTTTAAATTCAGTAAACTCATCTTTTTCACAGGACTCTTCGTAAGCGGGGTGCATCACACTGTTGCCGGAAAAATTTGCCGGATCATCCTCATACTGTGAATGAGGGACCGGATCTTTTACAGTACGGCAATCGGCACAGGGGGAATTTTCAAAATCATTTTCTTTAAGCGGCACATAACGGCAGTTGTGACATCCAAACATTTTTTTCTCCTTTATTGTTGATGTTATTCTGCCCGACGCGTCAAATAAAACGCCGCCTATTTATTCCCTGATTCAGACAATATCTGTCATTTTTGAGTTTGAAAACGCAAAATAAACAGCGTCAAATAAACATAATTAAACACTATTTTCACTGTTAATAATAAAATACATTTTCTTTTTCATGTTTTCAAATAAATATTAGATAGGTTTTCATTTATTTTTATTTTTCTGCCGGGTATGAGACGGAAGAATGTTTTTTCCGGATGATTATTTTCCATATTTTTCCAAAAAAGCACTTGATATTTTTTTGCAGTATGCTAAATTAATAGGTATCAGGTTGCCGGAGTGGCGGAATGGCAGACGCAGCAGACTCAAAATCTGCCGCCCTCAAAGCGTGCGGGTTCAAGTCCCGCCTCCGGCACCATTTTTTTACCCGGATATCAGGAACATTTTTCATTTCCTCTGCAAATCTATATAATGCAGTATTTACGGCAACACCCTTTGAGAGATCTTCCGGTTCCGTTGTTTACAAAACACAACATTCTGTAACAGAACAACAAACAAAGGAGAGTAAAAATGTCTTCCCCGACCCAACCGGAAGTTCCTGTGCAGGAAATCACCCTTGATGAGATCATTGCTTTTGTGAGGAAACGCTTTGGAGCCATCCTTATATATGGAGTTTTTTCTCTTGTGATCACGTCACTTATCATTGCGGCTCTGTTCTTTTTCCTGCCCCGTAAGGAAAGATATGTTTCTTCCATAACCCTGTTGCTGCCCAAAACTTCAAACAGCATGACCTACCCCAGCAACAATCCATTCAGTGCAGCCGATATTCTTTCCACAACCGTTCTGAAAAATGTCTATGATGCAAATAATCTTTCCACCAGAATTAAATTTGATGATTTCTGTGCTCTTTTCTCTTTTTCCCGCGCCAATATGGACAAGGCTTTTCTTGCGGCATCATACAGAGATAAACTTTCCAAGAAAAATATCTCTGTCACAGATTTGAGAGCACTGGAAGAAGAATACAAAAGCAAACTCAACCTCCTGGATACTGCCGCCCTTGAAATTGCCATGACTCCCACTCTTCTGATCAAAAGCTCCGAAGCAGTGAAAATTCTCCATGATATTCCCGCATCCTGGTATGCTTTGTACTCCAAAACGGAAGCGAAAACTCTTCCCCGTACAGAATCAACAGCCCAGATCGAAACCCTGCGCAAAAATCTGGATAAAGAAGGAAAACTGCTTCTTCTGGATAAAACCAGAATAAAATGCAGAAAACTGGCAGCAAGCTGTAAAAATTTACAGGAATTGCTCAACGGCAGAACACTTACCCTTCCTTCCGGAGAAACACTCGATGACTTGCAGGAAAAGCTTGCACATCTGGAAACTTACAAGGTAAGATTATATCTGCAGATCATTCTTGAAACCCCTGCCCTGCAATCTTCTTATGACGCGATGTTTCTGAAAGCAAATATTCAGGAATTGCAAAATAAACTTTCTGAAATCAACAGCGGCCATGAAGGCGCTCTTGCAGCCGTGGAACTTCTGAATTCCGGAAAACCAGAACGGGATAAAGGCACCCCCGCAAAAGAGAATGCTGGCGCAATGACCATTAATGTAGACAGCAATTTCTTCAACTCCATTTCTTCTCTCATCCGGAACACCCAGAGCATAAAATTGAGAGAAGAGTATGCAAAAAAAGTTATGGAATGCAAGGAAAGTGCTGCCTTGATCACTTCCGAACTCAATTACTATACTTCACTACTCAAACTTGTTACCGGCAGCAGCAAAACTTCTTCCAATGCACTTATTACAGCTCCCAGTTTTACAAAATTGACAGAAGAGATGTTTGATGAATTCCTATCCATCACACACAAAATCAATGAAATACATAATCTCTTCATCAATACCCACCTTACTGAAAGAGATTTTTATGCAACAAACGGTGAAGTGCTTAAAGAGAGAATGTTCCATGTTCCTTTCAAACGTATTGTTGCCGGTCTTTTGATCCTCTGTATCTTGATCAATGTTCTTAAAGTTGCAGCAGATTTTTATTCCATGTTCACAAAAGGTGAATTGAAAAAGTAATCCAGACACACCAAAGCAGAAAAGAAAGATAAAAAATGAGTGAAGAAAAGTTCCGCATTGAACATGACAGTATGGGGGAGATCAAAGTTCCCGCAGATAAATTGTGGGGAGCACAAACCCAGCGTTCCACTTATTACTTCAACATCGGACTTGATCATATTCCTCTGGAAGTCATCAAGGCTCTGGCGATCATCAAAAAGGCTTCCGCCATTGCTAATTGTGAAGCGGGGCGTCTGAAAAAAGAGTTCTGTGACTCCATCGCCTTTGCCGCAGACGAAGTCCTTGCGGGCAAATATGATGACAATTTCCCCCTGAAAGTCTGGATGACCGGAAGCGGGACTCAATCCAATATGAATATGAATGAGGTGCTTGCTGCCCTTGCAACAGAAAAATGCGGGGAAAAAGTTCATCCCAATGACCATGTGAATATGTCCCAATCCTCCAACGATACTTTCCCCGCCGCCATGCACATTGCCGCAGCCGCGATGGTGAAAGAGAAACTTCTGCCCACAGTGAAAACTCTGCATAAGGTTCTGGAAGAGAAAGCAGCGGAATACGATGATATCGTCAAAATCGGACGCACACATCTTCAGGATGCAGTTCCCCTTTCTCTGGGACAGGAATTTTCCGGTTATGCGGCGCAGGTGAAATATGCCATCGCCCGGATCGAAAACGCCCTGCCGGAACTTTATGAACTTGCACTGGGGGGTACTGCCGTGGGGACAGGATTGAATGCGCCTGCCAATTTTGCTGAACGGGCGGCGGAAAAAATTGCGAAACTTACCGGATTGCCCTTTATTTCCGGCAAAAACAAGTTTGCTCTTCTTGCCGGTCACGATGCCGTTGCCGCCATGTCCGGCGCCATGCGGAATCTTGCCTGTACTTTGATGAAAATCGCCAACGACATCCGTTTTCTTGCCAGCGGCCCCCGCTGCGGTTACGGAGAACTGGTACTTCCTGCCAATGAACCGGGTTCTTCCATCATGCCGGGCAAAGTCAACCCCACCCAGTGCGAAGCATTGACCATGGTCTGCGTGCAGGTCATGGGACTGGATGCCGCCATTGGATTTGCTGCATCCCAGGGCAATTTTGAATTGAATGTTTATAAACCCGTTATGATTTTTGACCTTCTCACCCAGGCAAGACTTCTTTCGGATTCTGTCCGCAACTTTACAGAGTACGCTCTGAAAGGACTTTATCCTGACAGAAAACGCATTGGCGAACTTGTGGAAAAATCCCTGATGCTGGTAACAGCTCTTTCCCCGGAGATCGGGTACGAAAATGCCGCAAAGATCGCCAAAAATGCCCATGAACAGGGCTTGACTTTGAAAGAAGCATGTATCCGTTCCGGTCTGATTACCGCAGAAAGATATGATGAAGTCGTCCGTCCGGAAAAAATGATCCGCTGATATTTTTTCTGTAACAGCAAAAAGCAGAGACAAAAAGAGGTTCTCTGCTTTTTGTCTTTTGTGAACTTGACTTTTTTCTTTTTTATGGTAAATTAATAGGTCAAAATATTTTTAAACCAAAATAAAGGAAAGATCCCTGTTATTTCTTTGCCGGGATCGCCGCAGATGGAGAAACATCTTATGGACCAGAACAAACAGATCGGAATGAGAGTACGGGAACTGCGCAACCAGAGGGATTACACTATTGAGCAGATGGCAAAACTTCTGGATGTGACACCTGAAGAATATACCGCTTATGAAAACGGGGAAAAACAGGCACCTTTCTATTTCTGCTGTAATCTTGCAGAACTTTTCGGACTGGATGTTTCCTCTCTTATCAGCGGGGAACTGCCCAACCTTTCCATGTACGCTTTGACCCGCAAGGGAGAAGGATTTCCCTTCGTCCGCAGACCGGGATTCTCCTATCTGCATCAGGCTATCCACATGAAAAACCGTGCCGGTGAACCCCTTATCGTCACAGCCCCTTACAAAGGGGAAGACGCGCTCACCCAGTATTCTGAACACTCCGGGCAGGAATTTATTCTGATCCTTTCCGGCGCACTGCATGTTTCTTTCATGCACAATGGCGGGAAAAAAGAAGAACTGCTCAATGAAGGGGATACTCTCTACTTTGACGGCAGGATGCCTCACGCTCTCACTGCCGCCAACGGTGCTTCCTGCCGTTTCCTGACAATTGTCATGCAGAAAGAACATGATGAAGGCAAAGAGGAAAAATTTGCAGAACTGGATAAAGAGGCGAAAAAGACCTACATCGCGCCCGGTGAACATCTGCTTTATCAGGATTTCATGACAGAATCCTACAATGAAGTTGGCGAGATCACCGATGTAAAATTCCATTATCCCCCCAACTTCAACTTTGCTTATGATGTGGTGGATGCCCTTGCCGCCAAAACGCCCGACAAGATCGCCATGCGGTGGGTGGGGGATGATAAAGTCTGCCGGGATTTCACATTCCGGGATATTTCGGAAAATTCTGCAAAGATCGCCAATCTCCTTTATTCCCTCGGTATCCGCAAAGGAGACAGAGTGCTTCTGGTTCTCAAACGCAACTACCAGTTCTGGTTCGTACAGAATGCCCTGCACCGTATCGGAGCAGTTTCCGTACTTGCCGCCGCCCAGATGACCGCCCATGACTTTGAATACAGATTCAAACGCGCCCATGTAAAAATGGTCATCAGTTCCGCTGACCCCCACATTATGGAGGAAGTGGACAAAGGTTCTGCAAACTGTCCTGAACTCAAACTGAAACTTGCCGCCAACGGTACCAGAGAGGGCTGGCTGGATCTGGATGCTCTTTATCCCAATTTCCCCTCCGCTTTTGCAAGACCCGAAGATTTGAAAGCAACCGATCCCCTCCTGATCTTTTTCAGTTCCGGAACGACCGGTTATCCCAAGATGGTGGAACACGATCACACCTATCCTCTGGGCCATATCATGACTGCCCGGCACTGGCATAAAGTCAATCCCAACGGCTTGCACCTTACGGTGGCAGATACCGGCTGGGCAAAATCCATGTGGGGCAAGATCTATGGTCAGTGGCTGTGTGAAGCCGGGATCTTCGTCTATGACTTTGACCGTTTCCATGCCGCCGATATGCTGCCCATGTTCAAACAGTACGGCATTACCACATTCTGTGCGCCGCCTACCATCTTCCGTTTCCTTGCAAAAGAAGATCTTTCCATGTATGATTTCTCCACTCTGGAACATGTTTCCACCGCAGGGGAAGCCATGCCTCCGGAAGTCAGTGAAGCCTTTGCAAGATTTTCCGGACATCTTCCCTTTGAAGGGTTCGGTCAGACAGAATCCACACTCCTTATCGGTACTGTGGGCAATACCAAACCCAAACCCGGCTCCATGGGGAAAGTCAATCCCCAGTTCAAGATCGACCTTCTGGATGGGGATGGAAAGATCGTTCCCATGGGAGATACAGGAGAGATCTGCGTAAAGGGAGATCCCATCGGACATCCCATCGGACTTTTCTGCGGCTATACCGACGCTCCGGAAGATACAGCAAAAGCATGGCATGACGGGTACTATCATACAGGTGACCTTGCATGGAAAGATGAGGAAGGTTACTTCTGGTATCTGGGAAGAGCCGATGATATCATCAAGACTTCCGGTTACAGAGTAGGTCCCTTCGAGATCGAAAGCGTGCTTATGGAACTTCCTTACATTCTGGAATGTGCTGTTACCGGCGTACCTGATCCTGTCCGCGGAAAAGTGGTGAAAGCCACCATCGTACTGGTGAAAGGCAAAGAAGGTTCTGATGAACTCATCAAGGAAATTCAGGAATATGTAAAGACCAATACTGCTCCTTACAAATATCCCCGTGTTGTGGAATTTGTCAAGGAACTTCCCAAAACCAGTAACGGAAAGATCCGCAGAGCAGAGATCCGGAAACAGAGTGAGGCAAAAAATTCCTGATAATACCGGTCAGGAAAAGAAATTTCGCAGTATAGGGAATATTTTTTTCTGAAAACATTTGCAAATTGATCAAATGGGTGTATATTATATTCCCTGTGAATAGAAAACAAAAAAATACTGATTATACATAAACAACAAAAGGAGAAGCATCATGGCACATAAGAAAGGCCAGTCCAGCAGCCGTAACGGACGCGACAGTCAGCCCAAAATGTTGGGTGTAAAAGCATTTGGCGGAGAATTCGTCACAACAGGAACCATCATCATCCGTCAGCGTGGAACCCGTTTCCATGCCGGCAATAATGTTGGTTGCGGCAGAGACTTCACCCTTTTTGCTCTTAAAGATGGAACTGTAAACTTCCTCAAGAGCAAACGCATGGTGGAAATCATCCCTGCTTCCGCTGAATAAATCTTCCTCCGGGAAAATTTATTATCGAATTGCAATACCCGGAACGGTTTTCCGCTTCCGGGTATTTTTTTATTGTATTTTTTGCGCAGCTGGCGAAATGGCAAACGCACCGGGTTTAGGTCCCGGCGCCGCAAGGCTTGCGGGTTCAAGTCCCGCGCTGCGCACCAGTCATCCCGGGAGAAACTTTATTTCTCCCGGGATTTCCTGTTTCTACGCGCTACTTGATTTTTGGGGGTTGCAGAAAAATTTTTTTTCTGCTCTGCGGCTCTTTCAGAGCCTTGTCAAGTCCCGCGCTGCGCACCAGAAAAAACCGGAGAATCTTTGCCTCTCCGGTTTTTTCTGATTCTATGCGCTGCTTGATTTTTGTAGTTACTGATCAAAAAAAAATTGGAATTGTTTTTATCGGGACAATAAAAGCAATTCCGTCAAAAGTTTTTGAAAGATGGGGTGCGGGGAAGAGCACTTTTTTCAAAAAGTTTTTTCCCCGCAAAACAATTTTACCCCCCTTTTTCCATCAAAATCCTTTCATGGCATCAGCTGAAAAAAGAGTTGTTTTTCCGGCAGGAGTTTCTGCGGTAAAAGAATTGCCGTTTCCGGAAGGCTTCGGAGGGTCACTTACAAGACGGAATTTCCCCTGGGCAAGATCGTTGAGGAATGTGATACATTCTTTGTAAGATTCCCGTATTTTTTCCGGAACATTATTTCCGGGCCCCCGTTTATATAATTCATATTCGGCTATACGCAATGTCCATTCCGTAATAAGAGGATCTGCCGGCAAAGGTATACAGTAACGGATGGAAGCATAATTATTCACAAAGGCTTCCGCACGGGCAATGATCTCATCCAGAAGCCTGACAAGTTCATTTCCTGTTTTTCCGGAAAGATTTTCAAGGACAGAGACAGTGAGACGGTCTTCCAGATGTTGTTTCTGAATATAAGAACCCATTTTGTTCCTTTCAAAAGAAATATTATTATGAGGTAAAAAAAATCTCTCCGGGCTGGAGAATAGTCCGGAGAGAACCAGAAGAAAAACCTTATTTGCATCCGCCCTGATAGATCAGATGGGGGAAAGCAAGGAAGGAAGCACCTCTGGCACTGGTGCCGTAAATATATTCTTTGCGGCGGAAGACATTTTCATCCCCTTCAGAATCCAGACGGACAAGAGAGGGCATTTTCCGCTGCTGAACGAAAACAGGTTTGAGAACGCCGTCTGTTGCGGCAAGATACCAGTTATCTTCATATTCGCCGGAAAGTTCAGGCAAGACCAGAAGTTCGGCACTGCCGTTCCAGGGGTTATCGGTAGCGGCAATACCGGAAACACTGCCCTCGTTGACAGCCTGCACATGGAGACGGTCTTTCAGGATACCGAAAGCGGTCTCTTCATTTTTAGGTCCGACAATAAGAAGATTGGGAATGATACCCAGATTTCTGTTGGTATGACCTTTATAATTCATCATGGTCATACGGGCGGCGGCATAAGTGGAAGCAGAAAGAGTATCGGAGGAAAGATTGCAAATGGTATTTTCCCCGTACAGGCGTTCGGAAGAGAAGAAATTGAGGTCATCAGCCCAGAGAGGATTGCTGACAAGGGCTTCCACAGCAAGATCATGCCACAATCTTGCGGCGTGACAGCCCATCTGGGCGATCAGAGTGGAGTAGATACCGTACTGATCATCTTCGATGTCATTGCCCGGCACGGCAACGGTCTCTTCAAAATCTCTGTTGAGTACTTCCATCTTTCTGGAAGCAAGATCTTTGGTGACCCGTTCCCCGATCCATTCACGCATACCGCCGAACTGTTCCAGGAAGGGGTAAACATTTGAGGCTGTTCCGGAGGGGATCACAGAACAGAATTTCTGCCAGGAAGCGGGAACTTTTTCCAATCCATTGAGGAAATTGGTGTTGAAGCCCTGAAAAAGTACGTCCATAGTTTTACGGTTGATATCCATAGTTTTTCCTTTCTTTTTTGTACGGTTTCCGTACAGTTTTTATTTTACGGGGTTAAAATTATGCGTTGCAAATAGCAAGATTACCGGTTTCCACGATGAGAAGACCGTCGGAATCGATCTCCCGGAGAACTCCTCCCGGGATTTTGTTCATTCCGCCTTTTTTTCCCAGAGTGTGATCATCCACCACATATACGATGTGATTGATATCCTCCTCACCAAGTTTTTCCTCTCCTTCGGCGTTGTCATATTTGAACATACCGGACTTGATGATGATCCTTCCATCAGGGGCGTACCCCTCTGCTCTCCCCAGAACGATAAGTCCGGGGGAGTCAGCGGCTCCGCAGGCTTTTCCGGTAACAGGGTCAACAGCGGTAAGAGCGCCGACAAAGATGGTGCAGTTACCTTTGACCTGCCGGATCCTGCGGAACTTCTGGGAGTGGCAAAGGATCTCTTGCGTGTTTCTGTTTGCAGTTAATGCTGCCATTTTTTCCTTTCCAGCAGAAAATTTCTGCTTTTGGTTTGTTATTCTATCGGCATTCTGCCGTCTTAACCTGATTCAGGCGTCAAACATTTTCCTTTGAAAAATCCTGTTCATCATTTCTGCTCAACCCCAGCATGGCAAAGATTTTTTCCTCACCGGGATCGGAGAAAGTTCTTTCTTTGGGAAGAGCCTGCTGTATATAAAGATTATCCGGCACGATCCGGGGGGCGCATTGGAGGAAAGAATCAAAAAGTTCCGGAGAGTTCTGCAAAAGATTTTCTGCCCAGGAGCGCATATTTTCTGTTAATTTTCCCTCATGGAATGCCTGTAAAATTTTTTCTTCTTTTTTCTGTCTTTGATATTCTGCCAGTTTACCGGAAAGTTCTTCAAGGCTCGTTACAGAGTGTAGAAGGAGAAAGGCATCCAGCTGCGCCTCTTTTTTCTGTAAGTCGGCAAGTTGGGTAAGGAGATTTTTCTCTCCGTCTATTTTTTCCTTTTCTGCCGTACCGGAAAACTCTTCTTCTTTCACATCCCTTTTTTCTTCCGGAATATTTACAGCAAAATCATCTGCTGCAAGAGCCGGGATACCATGTAAAGCGGGATGATTGGTCAGAGCTACAGAATGAAGGGAGATCACCTTTTTTCCATCGGGAGAAAAATATAAAGTAGGGGAAAAATAACGGTATTGACCGTTCAGGAGAAATTCTTCGGCTTCCTTTGTCCAGTATTTCACGATGGCAAGCAAGCCCTCTGCGCTTTTTTCCAGAGATTTGATCCAGCCTGCGGCGGGGGCTTTTTTCCCGCTTATACTCTGGTGTTCAAAGTCGATCACAAGATCTTTTTTCCGGGAAAGAAATTCTTTGATGACAGAATCGGCATCTTCGGCAGTAAAAATAAATTCACCATTCTTTGCATCCTTCGTATAAGTATTGCTGCCGAAATGGAGAAGAAGGAATTTTTCAGGCAGTTTCCTTTTATGATGATCGCTTACAGGCGAAACATTTTCTTTGTTCTCCGCCGTTTCCTGTTCTTCATTCTGCCCGGAAAGAGCCAGCGGCAGGCTCTGTGCAAAAACAAGTGTTTCTTTCAAGATTTTTTCTTTCATAAAAATACCCTTTCTTTTTTGAGTGAGAGGCAATTTCAAAAGTCATCCGAAACAAAAGGAAAGAAAAGTGGCAAAGTTCTGTGAATGGCAGTTTGAGGCTGCTCTACCCACAGCGGTAAGTGCCGGAAATGCTCCATTACCAGAACAAAGTCAATAACTTTTCAGACTTTTGGGGACTTTTGAAATTTCCCCGTGAATTATTTTTTATCTTTCTCCAACTCCTGAACAAGTTGGATATTGAAAGTATTTCTGATCCATTCGGGGGAAACAGCAAGCCCGCTTTCGGAAAGCAGTTTCACGATCTGCGCCTTTTCCATAAGATTTTCCGGAGAGGAAAAATCCAGTTGGAAAGAATATTCATTTTTTGTTCCGTAACGGAAATATTCCAGAGGGGCAAGGAGTCGGGAGTTGATCGTACTCATAAGGGCACGGCAATCCGCTTCCAGAATATCTCTTCTAACATTTTCCTGGATCTGCCCTTTACTGAACCCGCTGGAAGTGGAACTGGATGCAGTCTGTCCCAGAATAAGGAGAGCATAAAGTTTGTCGATATATTCCAGAAATGCCTGATATTCTCCGGAAGGATTGCCGGAGGGGGCAAGAACCTGGATCTGGGAATCTCCGGAAACTACACCGGAACCATCGGAAACGATTTTCCCGAGAGAGGCAAGGACATTTCTTCTTACCTCCTCATTTTCAAAATCCTCATTGCTGATCCGTGCGATAATGAAAGGGATACCGAATTTTTCCAGAAATCTTGCCCGGTCGCGCAAAGCATAATGTTTGAAAAAATAAAGCCATAAGAGAGGCCGGAGCAATCCGCCGCTTCCGGCAGAACCGGATTTGAGTTTATGATAGTGGAGGATGAATTGGTTGGGATGATAAGAGTTCAAAGGACGGATCGCACCGGAAAGCGTACGCAATGCCGGATTGCCGGTGGCATCAAAAAGAAAATTTTCCGGCAGGATCTCCTGAAAGGAACGGATGGCACGCCCCCCCTCTTCCCAGAGCAGGACAGCACCGGCATATCCGTAGGAAAAAGCATTGAGCAGATGCCGTAAAAGTTCCTCTATACGCATATTTTGCAGGATCTTTGTAAGTTCGGCAACTCTTTTTGGATCGGGTCCGGAAACAGTCCAGTCACATGCGGCAACAGCAAGTATTCTTGTTTGCAGATGGGCGGCAATGACCGGTTCCTTTTCCAGAACGGAGTGATAAAGTTCCGCCTGGGAGGCAAGAAAACCATTATCGGCTTCAATTAGAGTGTTTGCGATCATTCCGGCAGTAAGTTTCCCTGTACGGGAGCGGCCGAATGAAGAGATGAATTGCTGAAATTCTGCATTGCTGCCGGAAAGAGGAGTTGATTGGATTTTTCCGGATGAAGACGGGAAAAAATTTCCGTACTTCATGGAAAAATCAGTTGTAGCGGCATTTTCATCTTTGCCGGCAGCAGAAAAAGCAACTGCCTGCAAAGGAGATTTTCCGGGAAGGACTTTTTTCTTTCCCGCATTTTTTTGCTGACTGTGTGACGAAATTTCTTTCATAAAGGCTCTCCTTTTGTTTGATGGGATCTCTCTCTGCGAAGAAAGAAGCGTCAAAGAAAAAAAGTAAAAAAAGAGGAACGGAGAGGCTTTTTTAAAGCTTTTGTGTCACTTTTTACGATTATTTTGTAAATATTATCAGAAATTATCTTGTAATTGGAGCAGTTGAGGGCTATAATATATTAATAAAATATATTTTCAGAAAAGTTGCGGTTTTCCGCAGTAATAACACAGAATAGAAAAGATCGGGAGTAAAAAATATGCGTAAAATGTTTCTTCTGGGTATAGGACTTGTCTCTGCATTGCTTGCAGTTTGTGTTTCATCCTGTAAATCCAACAGTTCCTATGTGGATGAGCGTGCGGAGAAAGCCGTATTGGATACCCAGAAAGCCAAATATATGGAGTTGAATGACGGCAATGCCTATACATTGGATCAGTGTATCCGTTATGCCTTGCGGCACAATTTGCAGGTGCGTCTGCATGAACTGGATGTGAAGATCGCCAATGAAAATAAAATGGCGGAACTTATGGGGATGCTCCCTGAACTCAATTTCAATGAAAATTTCACATCCAGAAGCGAAACAGCAGCATCCAGCAGTGAGAAAATCAAAGAGGGCGGCCGCTCCTATGGATACAGTACCAGCGAAGAACGCCAGGTAAACTATTTCAATATCGACCTTCTGTTCAGTGTACTGGATCTGGGTTTGAGTTACTGGAATACAGAAATAGCCCACAATAAAGTATTTCTGCATAAACAGCGGTCTATCCGTATGACCCAGACCATCCAGCTGGATGTAGTGAAAGCCTACTTCAAAGTCGCTGCCGCCCAGCGTGCCAAAAACAAAACGGAAAAACTTCTTGATGAAACCAGAAAAAGAGCAGAAAATATCCGTAAACTTTCTTCCCAGGGGAAAGTGGATCCCATCATGGCATTCAATGTGCAGAGAAAATTTACGGCAATGGAAAAACAGTTGACCAATTATGTGCGTGTCTATAACAATGCCTGCGTTGAGTTGCGTACACTTATGGGACTTTATCCCAGCCCCATGATCACTGTGGATGAAAAATGCCTTGATACTTTCCCTGCCCTTTCCCTGCCCTCCATTGAACTTATGGAACAGATCGCTCTTCTGCAGAGACCGGAAATGTATGAAAGTGACATCCAGCGCGAAATCAATGTGATGGAATGTAAAAAAGTAATCCTGATGATGTTCCCCAATGTGAAACTGTATGCAGATTGGACACACAGCAGCAATAAATATCTTTATCACAAGAGCTGGACGGAACTGGGGATCCGTGCCGCCTATAATCTGCTGCTTCTCCCCCATCAGATCGCCAGACATGCCGCCTATACCAGACAGGTGGAAGCCGATACCATGCGCAGATATGCCCAGTCCGTCGCGGTGATGGCACAGGTGCGTCTGGGGCATGCCAACCTCCTTGCGGCACAGGAACTCTACAATAAGGATAAAAAGATCAGTTCCGATTATAAAAACTATTTTGACAATGCATCCAGAATGTTGAAATCCGGTTCCGGTAAATTGACGGGTATGGATGTGGATTATATGCAGTTGGAAACAGTGAAAGCGGAAATTGATGCAGTGCTTTCTCTGGGCAACTGCTATGTAGCCTATTACAGATTGCTGAATGCAATGGGGATAGATAATGCCGATTTCCGTACCATCGACACCTATGCGGAAGAACTTTCCGATGCAAGAAAGAAAGCAGAGGAAGTCATAAAGAAGGCCCGCAGAGACTTTGATGATGAACAGGTGGAAGAAGCCCGCACACAGGAATTGGCAGCAGAAAAGAAAGAAAAAGCGGAAAACGAACGCTTGATTACGGAATTGAGAGCGAAAACCAATGCAGAGATCGACAGGAAGATCACTGCTCTGCGTAACAGTTCCAATGATTAATGGGATAAAAAATAATTTATACAGGAATACAGGACGGAGGCACGAATGAAAAAAAGTAAGATTTCCCTTATGATAGCCCTGGCAGTTGCCGGAGGAGTATCCATGCTCTTTTCCGGTTGCAGAACAGAAGAATCATACCGTGATGAACGGAAAGAAAAAACTGCGGAAATGTTTAATGAGATTAAATCCAAAGAGTATATCAAAGGCACAGTTCTCACACTGGATGAGTGTATCAGTTTTGCCATGCAGAACAATTTGAGTGTCAAGGTAGCCAATATGGAGCGGGATGTACGGGAAAGAATGCGTACAGCAGATGTACTGGGCATGCTTCCGGATGTAACGATTTCCGATAATTACACCTCCCGTAACAATCTGCCCGGTTCCAGCAGTAAAGCTGTTGTGGGCGATGGTGCTACATTTGACGCCAGCCGCAGTTCGGATAAAAGAGTGAATAATTTCAGTATCGACTTTGCATTCAGTGTTTTGGATTGCGGACTTGCCTTTTTCAACAGCCAGCAGACCCATGACCGGATGCTGCAACAGGAAAAAGCAGTGGAAAGATTGAAACAGAATCTTGCATTGGATGTAGCGAAATTGTATTTCCGTGTTGCGGTTGCCCAGCGTGCCGCCACTATTACCAGAGAACTTCTTGCCAAGTGCCAGAACCGGTATGAGTTGATCCGCAAATTGCATAGAGAGAAAAAAATCTCTTCTTTCCTTGCAACAGAGGAAATGAATAAATTTCTTGCAATGGAACACCGTCTGCGGGATTATATCCGGACAAATGAGACCGCCCAGACGGAATTGAGAGCCGTTTTGGGGGTCTATCCCGGCGAAGTCATTAAAGTGGATGATTCATTGCTGGATAAACTTCCGGAAATGGATATACCCGATACAGCAACCCTGGAACAGATCGCCGTATTGAAGAGACCGGAACTTTATGAAACGGACATGCAGAAACACATCAATATTCTGGAATGCCGTAAAACTCTTCTCATGATGCTCCCCAATGTCCGTCTGTACGGGGATTATATCCATAACAACAACTCTTTCCTTATGCACCAGACCTGGTGGGAACTTGCAGTGCGGGCAGCCTATAATCTTTTGAAGACCCCCCAGTATATCTACCGTTACAAGGCATTCAGCGAACAGGCATCTCTGGAAGAGTTGCGCTCCTTTGTTCAGGCTGTTGCGGTCATGTCCCAGGTGAGAATGGCAACGGCGGATATTCTTTCCTGCCGTGAAAGATATGAGATCAATGTAAAAGATGACCGGCACTATACTGAACATCTTGCCAAAGTCAAACGCAACAAAATGCTTCCCGGAACGATGACCCAGTTGCAGATAGATCATTTGCAGATGGTTGCCGCGGAAACCCGTATTGAAAAACTGATCTCCATGGGAGCCTGTCATATTGCCAATTACCGTTTGCTCAATGCTCTTGGGATCGGCGGAACGGATGCAAAGACCATTGAAGTGCTGAAACAACAGCTTGCCCTTGCCAGAGAACGGGCAAAGGAAAGATTGGAAGAGGCCAAGAAAGAATTTGATACAAGAATGGCGATTGCCGAGGAAGCAAGGATCGCAAGAATTCTTTTTGAAGACGGACTTGCACTTCACCGGAGCAAAAAACTTGTGGAAGCCTCTGAATATATGAAGAGAGCGGCGGAGAAAGGAAATGCGGAAGCCTATTTCTGTCTGGGCAAGATGTACTGGGCTGGTTCCGGAGTGGAAAAAGATCTTATGAAAGCAATGGATTGTTTCGTCAAATCTGCCGATCTTGGTAAAAAAGAAGCCCAGATCCTTACCGGTTGGTCTTACTATAAAGGAGGACCTGTGGCGCAGGATCTGGCATTGGCGAAAAAGTATTACCGTATGGCGGCGGACAATGCCGATGAACGGGCGTTTTACTGGCTGGGTATGATCAGTTTCGATATGAAAGATTATAAAGATGCCATGTATTACTTTAAGTACGCAGCCCGCGGCGGGGATGTGGGCTCGATGGTCTGGGTCGGCACTCTTTACCGCAACGGTTTGGGCGAAAAAGTCGATTATGATAAAGCGATCTTCTGGTTTAAACGGGCGGCAGAGAAAAATAATGTGGACGCCATGAATTCCCTGTATATGATGTATGCAGGCGGTTACGGTTGTCCCCCGGATAAAGTAAAAGCTGCTGAATGGCTGAAAAAATATGAAGAAGCTCTGGCAAGCCGCTGAATAAAGTTTCCGGAGATTCCGGAATAAAGAGTATGATTGCCGGACAGGATTTCTGTCCGGCTTTTTTTATCTGGAAGAAGTAAAAAATATGCAAATACCCACAGCAAAAGTCCTGATCAATCTATCTTTGGACAGGTGTTTTGATTACCTGATCCCGCCGCACCTTTGCGGCAAGGTGAAAGTCGGGATGAAAGTAATGGTTCCCTTTGGTAAAGGGAACAGTTTCCGGGAAGCGTATGTAGTGGGGCTTGGAAGCATTGAAAAGACCTTGGAAGTGGAAAAAGGGTATAAGGCAGTCTTGGAGATCTGCGCCAATTTTCCGGCATTATCGGATAATATGGTAAAACTTGCGGAATGGATGGCGGATTATTATTGCTGCGCGAGGGAAGTAGCGGTTCGGGCATTGCTTCCGGGAGCTATACGCAACGGGAAGATCAAAGAAAAGACGAAGAAAATATATTTTCTGCCGGATACGGGCAAAGCCCTTTCGTATATAGAGGAAAATCCCAGAGCAAAAGGGAAACACGCTGTTATCCAGTCATTATTGAAGCGGACGGGAACGGATAAGGAGTATATTCTCTTTGACGCGAAAGTCAGTGCGGCTGTTTTGGAGGATCTGGTCAAACAGTCCATTGTTTCTTATGAAGAGATCACAGTAGAGCGGACGAAGAGTACAAAAGTGCAGATCATCCGTTCAAAGCCGCACACGCCGACGGAGGAGCAGGCGGCAGTTTTGAAAAAAATCTATGAAAAGATGGATGAAAAAGATTCCACTTCCACCCATACGGTATTGTTGCACGGGGTGACGGCTTCCGGGAAAACGGAAGTATATCTTCAAGCCATTTCCCACGCAGTGGAATTGGGATATGAAGCCATCGTTCTTGTACCGGAAATATCCCTAACACCGCAAACGGTGGAAAGATTCCGTTCCCGGTTCGGAGATATGGTAAGTGTACTGCACAGCGGCTTGACAGAAAATGAGAGATATGATGAATGGATGAAAGTACATTCCGGTAAAGTCAGGATCGCAGTGGGAGCCCGTTCAGCACTTTTTGCACCCTTCCGGAATATCGGGCTTATCATTGTGGATGAAGAGCATGATCCCTCCTATAAGCAGTCGGAAGCGCCCCGGTACAATGCCAGAGATGTGGCGGTTGTACGGGGGAAATTGGAAAATTGTGTTGTGATATTAGGTTCGGCAACGCCCTCACTGGAATCCTATAAAAACGCCCTTGACGGAAAATATCTTCTTTGTGAGATGAAAAAAAGGACGGATGAAAGTATCGTTTTACCGGAAGTAAAAATTATTGATATGCGTCTGGAGGCGGATGATGACGGCAGGAAACCGGTATTTTCCAAATTTCTCATTGATGCGGTACATAAAAGGATCGCCATGGGGGAACAGAGTATTCTGTTTTTCAATTTGAGAGGGTATGCAAGAAAACTTGTCTGTACGGAATGCGGGGCATATCAGGCGGAGTGTCCGGAGTGTTCGGTAGCCTATACCTACCATAAACGGGCGGGTGTATTGCGTTGTCCCCGGTGTGCGGCGGCGGTACTTGCGCCGGAAAAGTGTCCGCAATGTTCATCAAAGGAGTTGAAATATATTGGAGTTGGGACGGAAAAAATCGAGAATATCTCCTTTGAAGTTTTTAAGGATGCAAGGATCGCAAGGATGGATTCGGATGTGATGACCACCCCCCGGAAGTATGAGGAAACATTAAGCAAATTCCGCAGAGGGGAAACAGATATACTTGTAGGGACGCAGATGATTGCCAAAGGGCTGCATTTCCCCAATGTGACACTGGTAGGGTTGATCAATGCGGATATTGGTTTGAATATGCCGGATTTCCGGGCATTTGAACGGGGTTTCCAGTTGATCACCCAGGTTGCGGGAAGAGCCGGAAGAGGGGAAGTTCCCGGAGAAGTATTGGTGCAGACCACCTTGCCTTTCAATCCGGCAGTCTGCTGTGCGGCGAACCATGATTTCAAAAGTTTTTATGATGAAGAAATTCTTATACGGGAGGAATTGCAGTACCCACCTTTCGGGCATCTGATGGCGGTGCATTTCAACGGGGAAGATCCCTCTCTTGTGATGGAGTCCGCACTGGAATTGATGGAGAAAGTTCTGCCTTACAAGGATGAAACAACCTTATATGAAGAGCCCCGCAGTGCCCATTTTGAGCGGATGAAAGGCAAATACCGTTTTATTGCCACATTCCGGTACGGCAATCTTGCCCCTTTACGCAGGGCATTGCGTAAAGAGATCTTTTCAAGCGTCTACAAGCGTAAGAAAATTGATATTTATGTAGATGTGGATGCCCTGTCACTGTTGTAAAAAATTCTTTTTATGCGTAAAACGCCTGCCCTCCCCTGAACAAAAAAAATCCGGCAGAAGAAATTTCACTCTCTGCCGGAATACTTTTTTTCAAAAGATTTTATTCATATTCGGGAAGATTGCTTCCATATTCCCAGATTTTTGTCACCGGTTTGATCTGGGGGCCGATGGGAACTTTATCCGGAGTAAGTTTCCCTATGATCTCAATGGCTTTATTGATCATCTTTGTATCAGTTCCGGGCATACAGGTACTTGCGGAAAGCCTTGTTTCATATCCACCGCCTTTTGTGGGATGCAAAGCATCGGTTGTGGGGATATATCCCATGGAGTAAGTAATACTGCTTACCCAGGTAAAGGGGAAAGAGGAACGCTTTTTGATCTCCATACCTATAGTACTGAAAAGTTCTCCGGGGAAAGCAACAATAACAAGCGGGCCCAGCTGGAAAGATTGGATCTTGCACACAAGAACCGGGTTGTGCTTGATGGATTCTCCCAGGATCAGGTTGGACTTTGCAAAACGGAAAGCGGCATCGCGTTTCCATTGTTTTACAATTTTTTCTGCTTCTTTCAAAGATTTTTCAGAAGGTTTGCGGCGGGGAAGTTTTATTACATCCATTCCAGCTTTCAAAGTGGTGATATCTCCTTTTTTGGCTTTCATAAGGATCTTTAAAACTTCCGCACCTACGGACACCCCGATAGTACGGGAGGATTCCGGACCGCTTTCGGTGGGGGAAAGGGATTGGTTGTCGATCTGGGTGATATCTCCGGCGCAACCGTAAATATAGGATACACCGGTATTTTCCCCCATAACGGCACGGATAGTCCTGACCATCTGTCCGGGCCAGTCGGCATTGACCCCGCCGGAGGAGGCGCATGTAGCGTGACAGTTGAAAGTAACAAGACAACTTAAAAGACTTTTATCCGATTTCCGCCAGATCCCCACAGCCCCGGTTTCCGTATCTATGGGAGCAAAGGGGGCAACGATATCCGGATTTCCTTTACCGGGATGGGTGGCTCTCTGACCGTTTTTCATACGGAAACCTCTATTGAAAGTAACCCCTTCCACAGAGCCGCGTCCAAAGGAAAATTCCACTTCTTCGGCGCGTTTTTCCGCCATTCTGACGGCGGTAACGATCTGATTGACCACATGTTTGAGATAGGTGGGATTGCCTCTTACCGTTTCCTCCTCATAAAGTTTCTTTGCCAGAGGGGAGAAATACTTCGGCGTTTCAGCATTTCTGCCCGGCCCGGCATTATGGGCGTGGGAGGGGCTTAAAAGAAGCTGGATATCAGGGAGAGCGGCGCGTACAGGAATGGAGATCTCACTGGGGATACCGATAATGTCAATACCAACGAATGCGGCTTTCAATTTTCCGTCGGTAATGAAAGTGGCGCGTACTTTAAGAGATTCCCGGATCTCCCGGATAAAGACTTTGAAATAATTTCCGGGTCTTTCCATTCCGATTGCAGGGGTGATGTCTGTTTCAAAAAATCCGGCTTTAAAAACGGGTGTATTTTCTTTCCCGCAAAGAAGCATACAGGAAAAAAGAGAAAACAGAACAGCAGAAAAGAATATTTTTTTATACATTTTTCCTCCGGTAATTTTTTTATTCCAGTTCAGGCAGATTGCTTCCGTAAGACCATACGGTGGTAACCGGTTCGATCTGGGGACCGGTGGGAACAGGATCAGGAGAAAGTTTCTCAATAAGTTCCAAGGCCTTTTTAGTCATATTTTCTGCAGTATCGGCAGTGGCACAGGTCCCGGCGGTAAGACGGGTCTCGTAGCCGCCGCCGGTTACAGGATCCAGAGCATCGGCAGTAGGGATGTAGCCGATAGAGTGATTGGCAAGACTGCTTACCCAGGTAAAGGGGAATTTGGAATCTTTTTTCACATCCAGACTGACACCGCAGAAAACTTCCCCGGGGAGAGTAATGATAACCAGAGGTCCGATCTGAATGGCATTCACATCAATAGTAAATTCCGGATCATGCGCCACCACTTCCGCCGCAATGAAATGCTGTTTGGCAAAAAGATATTCGGTCGTTTCTTTCTGATTTTTTTTCAGGATCTCCATAGCATTCTCCACAGTTTTCTGTGAAGGTTTGCGTCTTTTCACCAGTAACTTATCTGTAAGGACTTTTAAGGTATTGATCTCCCCTTTATTGGCACGCATCAGATTTTTCAACGCTTCAGCCCCTACGGAAACGCCTACTTTTTCAGCGATGGCAGGGCCGCCTTCCACGGGGGAAAGAGAAAGATTGTTGATCTGGGTTATATCACCGGCACAGCCGTAAACATAAGTTACGCCGCTGTTTTCCCCCATAACGGCTTTAATGGTACGGACAGTCTGTCCGGGCCAGTCGGCATTGACTGCTCCGGCGGCACAGCAGGTTCCGTGACAGTTGAATGTAACGAGACAGCCCAGGAAAGAGAGATCACTTTTCCGCCAGAACCCAACAGTACCCACTTCCGTATCAATAGGGGCAAAGGGTTCTACGATATCCGGATTGCATTTGCCCGGATGGGTGGCTCTGTGACCGTTTTTCATCTTGAACCCCCGGTTGAAAGTAACGCCTTCCACATTGCCTTTTTCAAAGGAAAGTTCCACCTCTTCCGCCCGCAGCTGCGCCATTTTGATAGAGGTAATGATCTGGGTAGTCACCTGCATCACATAGTGGGGGTTTCCGCAGATATTTTCCTCGATGGAGATCTTTCGGGCAAGCTCGGAATAGTATTCGGGGATTTTACTTCTTCCGGCGGGTCCGGCATTATGGGCATGAGAGGGACTTAAAAGAATGGTCATATCGGGGAATTCCGCCTGAACAGGCTCAAAGATCTCTTTGGAAACGCTGCAGGTATCTATACCTGCGATGGCGATTTTCACATTGCCGTCTGTAATGAAAGTTGTGCGTACTTTCAGTGCTTCACGGATCTCTTTGATATACACTTTGAAATAATTTCCGGGTCTTTCCATTCCGATTGCGGGAGTGATATCCGCTTCATAAAAACCTGCTTTGATCATTATTCACCTCATTATTCGACGGAGTAGTCCACTTTGACAGGCAGATTGGTAAGATTGGATTTGATCGCGGCTTCTGCAAATGCCACAGTTTTCAACCCCTGGATCTCATTGGTGGGACAGGGAGTACCGGCAAGAATACATTTGGCAAAGTCTTCCAGTTCGGAACGTACATTATGACTGGAAACCAGTACGGGGATCTGGGTGAACAATACTTTTCCTGCGGTATCGTAGATACCTTCTTCACTGATTTGGAGTGTATCGGAAGTATTGTCGCAGATAATGGTTCCTTTGGTTCCATTGATGACCGTGCGCATGGTATAGGGGCGTTTGACTCCGGTGGAAACAAAAATTCTGCCGATGACGCCTTCCGGGAATCTTGCCACAGCAAAGCCGCTGTCGGGTTTGGGCCATTCGGGATGATGTTTTTTGTTCATGTAGCAGAAAACTTCTTCCGGATCACCGGCAAGGAAACGGGCAAGGTCAAGCGCGTGACAGCCGCCGCCGAGAAATCCTTCTCTG
>JAGBXB010000126.1 GCA_017629515.1 Lentisphaeria bacterium
GAGGAGATCCTGGATGATACCGACGGGAAAGTGGATTGTTTCATCGCCTGTGTGGGAACCGGCGGAACTCTTACCGGAACCGCAAGAAAATTGAAGAAAGTCCTTCCGGAGATCCAAATCATTGCGGTGGAACCGGCGGATTCCCCTCTTCTTTCCGGCGGCAAGGCGGGTCCTCATAAAATACAGGGGATCGGAGCAAACTTCATTCCGGAGATCCTTGACAGAACTCTTATTGATGAAGTTATGTGCATTACAACAGAAGAAGCATACGATGCGGCAAGACTTCTTGCCAGCAAGGAGGGACTGCTTGTTGGAATTTCCTCCGGGGCGGCAATGGCGGCGGCCATGAAAAAATCTTCCGATCCTCTCATGCAGAATAAACGCATTGTGGTTCTTCTTCCCGACACAGGGGAAAGATACCTTTCCAGTGATCTTTTCAGTAGAAAATAAAACATAAAAGAGGTAGACAATGAAAATCAATATCGGATCAGCGTATTATCCCGAAGACTGGGATAATGAAAGGATTGAATACGATGCCTTCCTTATGGAGGAAGCGGGTGTGAATGTTGTCCGTATCGGAGAATTTGCCTGGTGCCGTATGGAACCGGAAGAAGGCAACTATACCTTCCAGTGGCTGCATGATGCCTGTGATATTCTGGAAAAGCACAAGGTGAATGTGATTATGTGTACCCCCTGTGCCACCGCTCCCGCGTGGCTGTGTAAAAAATATCCGGAGATCATGCGTCTTATGCACGATGGACACAGAGGTACTTTCGGCACAAGACAGCATACCTGTTCCAATTCTGTCATCTACCGGCATTATGCGCGTCTCATCTCTGAAAAGATGGCGGAGGAACTCAAAAGACATAAAAACATCATTGCATGGCAGCTGGATAACGAGATCGGTCATTCCAGTATGGGCAACTGCCATTGTCCGGAATGTCAGAAAGATTTCCGGAATTTTCTGAAAGAAAAATATGGTTCTCTTGCCGCTTTAAACAAGGCATGGGGGACAATATTCTGGAGTCAGGAATATTCCTCCTGGGAAGAAGTGGAACTCGGTTACATTGCCAAAAAATATGATTCCCCCCGCGTTCTGGACAGTCTTCTTTTCTGGAACAAAGCCTATGTGGATTATGCACTCATCCAGGCATCCGGCATCCGCAAGCACATTCCGGATGCAAAAATAGGCACAAACAATTTAAGCGGACTTGTTGACCGGTATGACATGTACCGTAAACTGGATTTTGCCGGTGTGGATTTCTACCCCAATCCCCATATACAGAAAATGGCAAGATGCTGTTACTATTCCGACCTCTACCGTACAGTCCTCCCCGGCAAAGCCCCCTGGATTCTGGAATCCGCCACCTGTCCCGGTTCTCCTGACAGAAATCTTTTGAGATTTTATATGTGGAACTTTATTGCAAGAGGACATGAAACCATCTGCTACTTCCATTGGAGAAGCCATCTGGGAGGATATGAAAAAAATCATGATACCATTCTCAACTATACCGGCAAACCCAGAGGCAGATACCATGAACTTGCCCGCAGTATCAAAGAAGCGGATACGGTTCTGAAAAAATATGATCTTCCCCTGCCGCAAGTGGATACAGCAATCATCTTTGATTACAAAGACCACTGGAACTATTGTCAGGGCTTCTGGGAAAGATGGAAAGAATATGAAAACATGAGTTTTCTTGCCCATGAAATGCTGCTGAAAAACGGTATCAATTCCAATATCATCTCTTCTGACGATGATTTCAGCAGATATAAACTTCTTGTTCTCCCCCAGATGTCCCACTTCCGTAAAGAAGTTGCGGAAAAGATCCGCAAATATGTGGAAAAAGGCGGTGTGGTACTCCTTGGCGGCAAGTCCGGGATCTTTGACGGCAATGCCAAATTCATCCCCCAGGCAGGGCCGGAACACTTGCAGGATGTATTCGGTATATCCATTGAAGGGTATTATCCTTTGAGTACACCGGAAGTACTGGATGCCTTTGAACCCAGAGAGATCCATGACGGCGGCGATGTTGCCGTTTCCGGCAAACTCAACGGCAGAAAGATCACCGGTCAGCCCACCAATCATGTTATGGAAGTGGATATTTCCGGAGCGGAAGTGATCCTCACTCACGAAAGAGGACTTCTGAAAGGAACAGCCTACTGCACAAAAAACCGTTACGGAAAAGGATATGCGTTCTACTATGGGTCCACATTCCTTGACAAAAAATGCAGTAAGGAATTGTTTGCCCATGTGGCAAAGCAGGCGGGGATCCAGTGTATTGATCTCCCGGAAGAGGTGGAAATGATTTCCAGAGGGGAACTTCTTTTCGTACTCAACCATAACAATAAGGAAGTATCTTTCGTTACAAATGTCAAAGGAAAATGTATTCTGGGCGACTTCCTGAAAGATGGTAAATTCACCCTTCCCGCAAGAGAAGTATGTATCGTGGATACAAAAGCAAAAACGATCATGAAAAAGAAATAATCTTTCAACATAGAATAAAGGATTTTACAACATGGCTTACGACAAAATCAAAATTCCCGCAGGCGAAAAGATCACCCTTAAAAGTGAAGGCGTCCTGGAAGTACCCGATAACCCCATCATCACCTATATCGAAGGTGACGGAGTAGGGCCCGACATTACCGCCGCCTCCATGCACATCTGGAACTCCGCTGTGGAAAAGGCTTACGGCGGAAAGAAGAAAATTGCCTGGATGGAAGTTTTTGCCGGGGAAAAGGCTCTGAAAGTTTACGGGGACAATGTATGGCTTCCCGATGAAACTGTGGATGCCATCAATGAATACAGCATCTCCATCAAGGGACCGCTCACAACTCCCGTGGGAAAAGGCATCCGCTCCCTGAATGTGGCATTGCGTCAGAAACTTGACCTTTATGTGTGTCTGCGTCCTGTCCGCCACTTCCGCGGCGTCCCCTCCCCGGTGAAAGAACCCGGCAAGACCGATATGGTGGTCTTCCGTGAAAATACAGAAGATATTTATGCAGGTATCGAATGGGCGTCCGGCACTCCCGAAGCGAAAAAGGTCATTGATTTCCTGCAGAAGGAAATGGGCGTAAGCAAGATCCGTTTCCCGGAAACAAGTGCCATCGGTATCAAGCCCGTCTCCCTGGATGGTTCTGAACGTCTGATCCGTGCTGCCATCCGTTATGCCATCCGCAATAACAGAAAGAGCGTGACATTCGTTCACAAAGGCAACATCATGAAGTTCACCGAAGGCGGATTCAAAGATTGGGGTTATGCTCTTGCCAGACGGGAATTTGCCAATGAAACGGTCTGCTGGGATGACTGCAATGGCGTTGTTCCCGAAGGCAAGATCCTCATCAAAGACTGCATTTGTGATGCATTCCTCCAGCAGATCCTCACCCGTCCTGCAGAGTACGATGTGATCGCCACCATGAACCTGAACGGGGACTATGTTTCCGATGCTCTTGCCGCCTGCGTAGGCGGTATCGGTATCGCTCCCGGCGCAAACATCAACTACCTTACCGGAAAAGCCATCTTTGAAGCCACCCACGGTACCGCTCCCAAATATGCCGGTATGGATAAAGTCAATCCCTCCTCCCTCGCCCTTTCCGGAGAAATGCTCCTGCGTCACATCGGCTGGGATGAAGCTGCCGACCTTGTGGTCAAAGGGATCGAAAACGCCATTGCCGATAAGCAGGTCACTTACGACTTTGCCCGTCTGATGGATGGTGCCACCCTCCTTTCCTGCTCTGAATTTGCAAAAGCCGCCGTGGAAAGAATGTAATAGCCAAAGGATGAAAAGATGAAAAAGAAAATCGGTTTTATTGACCTTTTTATAGAAAACTGGCACTCAAACCATTATCCGGCCATGATAGCCAACAGCGCATGGAAAGATAAGTTTGAGGTGGTCTATGCCTGGGAGGAAAGACCTCTGGAAGGTGCGCGTCCTCTGGGAAAATGGTGCGAAGATATGGGGATCACCCCCAGTGCATCCATTGAAGAAGTGGTGGAAAAAAGTGATTGCATCTGCGTACTTGCCCCCTCCGCTCCGGAAGTACATGAACGCCTTGCAGATATTCCTCTGCGTTCCGGCAAACCCCTCTATATCGATAAACCTTTTGCGGAAAGCAGAGAGGCGGCGGAACGCATTTTTGCTCTGGCAAAAAAATACAATACTCCTTTGATGAGTTCCTCTGCCCTGCGTTACGGGGATGAATTTATTGCCATGCAGGAAACATTCCGGGAAAAGGCTGTTTCCGCAAAAGTTGTTGCCACAAGGGGCGGCGGCAGAAGTTTTCCGGAATACAGCATCCATCAGTTTGAAATGATCGTGACCCTTCTGGGAACAGGCGCAAAAAATGTGATCGTTACCGGAAATGATAAACTTTTGTCCGGTCTTGTGGAATATTCTGATGAGAGAAGCGCGTCCTTCACATACAATCCGGCAGGCGCATTTGCCTGTTTCGCCCAGGGGGAACAGGTGAGATTGGATGCATCCATGATGAGTCATATTTTTGAAAACCTGCTGGATAAGATGATGGGATTTTTCGATACGGGCATTTCCCCCATCCCCATGGAGGAAACTCTGGAAGTAGCGTCCATCCGGGAAGCCGCGGTAAAGGCGATGGAAAATACAGGCGTAAGAGTCCCTGTCAAGTAAAAAAGAGGTAATTTCAAAAACCCAAAAACATCAGGAAAGAAAATGGCTGATAAAGTAAGAATCGGTATTATCGGTTGCGGTACCATCGGTACTGTGCACGCAAAATCCTACCAGAAAGTTGCCAACAGCGAAATTGTTGCCATGTGCGATCTTCTGGAAGACCGGCTTCAGGAAAAAGCAAAAGAATTCGGTGTGGCAAAAACTTATACGGATTACCGGGAACTGGTGAAAGATCCGGAAATCGATGCTGTAAGTGTGTGCGTACCCAATGATATGCACGCCCCTATCGCCATTGCCGCTCTGGAAGCAGGCAAACATGTTCTTCTGGAAAAACCCATGACGCTCAATGCTTCTCTGGGGGAAGAGATCCTGAAAGCCCGTGACAAAGCCGGCAAACTTCTGCAAATGGGTATGGTCAAGCGTCAGGCGGCGGATTCCATTGCGGTAAAGGAACTCATTGATAACGGCAGACTGGGGGAAATCTACCAGATCAGAGTAAAACTCATCCGCAGACGGGGCATCCCGGGTCTCGGCGGCTGGTTCACCACAAAGGCACGTTCCGGAGGCGGCGGACTTATTGACATTGCCGTACATTTCCTTGACCTTGCCATGTGGAGCACAGGTCTTTGGAATCCTACAAAGGTAAGTGCGAAAGTGTATTCCAAATTCGGCAGGGATATGAAAAACTACCACTATATCAATATGTGGGCAGGTCCTCCGAATTATGAAGGGACTTTTGATGTAGATGATTATGCCGCAGGATTCGTGCGTTTCAGCAAACAGGCGACCCTTTCTTTTGAAGTAGCCTGGGCTTGTAATGCACAAGTGGAATCCTATATTGAGATCCTGGGTGATAAGGGCGGAGTCAAGATCGGGGAGAAAGATACAGTTCTTCTTACCGAACTTGATGGAAAACTTGCCGATATCAAACTGGATTATGACAAGACAAGAGATCCCTTTGTCGGTGAAATGCAGAAATTTGCCGATGCCGTTCAGGGAAAAGGGGAAGTGGCGGCTACCGGCGAAGAAGGGCTTATAGCCATGAAACTTCTGGATGCCATCTACCGTTCCAGTGATGAGGATAGAGAGATCGAACTTTAAGCCTCATTTTTTCCGTTGTATTCAGGGGCTGTTGCAAAACCTCAAAAAAGGTGAGCAACAGCCCCTTTTGCAGATAGCCGGTGCAGAACAGGCAAAGCGATTTTCAAGTCCAGGGGGAACGAGAGAAAAAGCCACGGGGTGATTACAAAAAAATACCATTGCTATCCCATAATTTTCATATATATTCCATAAAACGATCAGGAAACTCTGTTTGAAAATGGAAAAAACGTTCAGAATAAGTCCCGTAGGGACGGTAGAATATAGCCCGGGGTTTCAACCCCGGGAAAATATGTTCCCACCA
>JAGBXB010000127.1 GCA_017629515.1 Lentisphaeria bacterium
GTGTATGTAATCCCCGGGTTGAAACCCGGGGCTGGGTTCCTGCGTCCCTACGGGACTTGAAAATTCCTTTACCTGTATTATTCCCCCGAACTTGAAACCCCGCCCTGGGTTCTTGACGTCCCTGCGGGACTTTTTTCGTAGGGGGATACATAATATACCCGAACTTGAAACCCCGCCCTGGGTTCTTGACGTCCCTGCGGGACTTATCCTGTACTTTTGTTTTCCGTTTCAATCAGAGTTTCCTGATCCTTTTATGGAATATATAGGAAAATTATGGAAGAACTGTGCTTTTTTATTGTCAAACGGCATAAAATATTACTTTTGGCTATTGAAATTTCAATTTTCCATGTTATTATGTAGAAAGAATATAAGAAAGGGGAACTGTTACTATGAATTTTGTACGCAAAACAAATTTTACTTTGATCGAACTTCTTGTTGTTATTGCCATCATCGCCATCCTTGCCGGGATGCTTCTTCCGGCACTGGGGAAAGCAAGGGAAATGGCGCGTTCCGTCAACTGCAAAAACAATATGCGCCAACTCTTTCTCATGCATTATACCTATGCAGACTCCTACAAGGATTGGGCATTTGCAAATTCTTACAGCACGGCAAGAACATATCCAAATTATGTTGCAGCCTACTGCAAAGACAATCTGGGGATCGGTACATGGAAAAGTGTCAATGCCGGAGTAGGCCCCAGTAAAGTCCTGCATTGTACTACGGGAAGGACATTCTCCCAGGCGGTGGGCTGGTTCAGCAACAGTACCTCCTTTACCAGTTATCCTCTCTGTACAGCATTGAGTTACGGTAAAGGGATCACCGGGGATACTCATAACTGGATCGCCATCCGGAATCAATATTTCAAACCATCCACAGCAAAACTGCCTTCCACCCTGCATTGGAGTCATTGTGCCCCCCAGTACAGTTATGAAAATTTTTACGGCTGGCACGGTCAGGGCGGTAAAGGGGCGAATCTTCTTTTTGTAGCCGGTAATGTCCATACCATTGATATTGCGAAAGCAAAAAAGGTCACAACAACCACCCGCGGCTGGCAGTACGGTATTTATGTCTCCCCCGGAACAGCAAGCAACGGAGCCACCGCCCACGAGATCTGCACGGGAGCGGCAAAACGCATTGATTGATTCGCTCCACTTGAAAGACAATAAAACGGGAAATAACGAATAAGAAAATGGAAGGGAGAACAATTATTTATGCAACATAAAATTTTACACTGCCCGGACTTCTTACAGTTATTGCCATCATCACCATCCCTGCCGGGATGCTTCTTCCGTAACCGGGCAATATCGCCAACGCTTCCGGCAAGTATCCCCATAATGAAAAATCGAGATAATTTTTTTATAAAGAAAGGAAAGTAAAATGAAAAAAATTTTTATCGCCGCCCTCATGACTGCTGCAGCATCCCTTATTGCTGCAGGAACACCGGAAAAAGTTGAAGCCAAACCTGCCGCAAGCAAATCTGCCGCGACAAGGGAAGGCGCAATCAAAGCCGGTTTTGATGAAAAAGTCTGGGGCAACCCTGAATTTGACGGCAAAACTTATGTCCTCAAAAAGACCTCCTGGAAAGTAACAGATAATAAAGTACCTTCCTCCTGGTATATTATGGAACGCAATAAAGGGGACAGAACTTTTGCAATCGTTCCCCATGCAGACAATAACGGTTCCTTTATCCGCATAAGCGGCGGAACTATAAGTAAAGACTTGCGTAAAGTCGGTGAAAAAAATACTTTCCATATCCGTTACAAAGGCAAAGGAAGCGGTTATCTTTACGTTATCCGCTATAATCAGAAAACAAGAGGCAATCTTAAAAGCGAACTTTTCCATCACTTCAACAATGTGGATGTGAAAGAGTGGACAGATGCCGTTTTTGAAGTAAATATGCCTGTTCACAAAGACGGGGAAAGACGGGTTTTCTGGTTCACCGCCTTTGACAAGTCCACCTTTGAGATCGATTCCATCTATCTTACAACAAAATAAAATAAAAGGTTGAAAATGAAAAGTAAATTGTTTCTTTCCATTCTTTTCGCCGCCGGGGGGCTTTTTCTCCTGAACGCAAAAGATTATGTCCTTGTGGACAATGGCAAAGTAAAAACCTCCATTGTCATCACCGATAAAGATTGTCCTGTGCAGAATCATGCCGCACAGGAACTGGCAACATATCTTGCCAAAATTTCCGGCAGCAAGGATAAAGTAGCCATCGGTACAGCCGCCCTCAAAGGCACTTATCCCATCATCCTCAAACTGGATACGAAAGACAAGGCAAAAGCCGACGGCTATACCCTCAATGCCACAGATAAAGGCATTACGGTAAGCTCCATCAATAAATTCGGGATTTTAAGCGGTTCTTACGCAATTCTCAAAGACAATACCTCCATTATCTGGGTATTCCCCGGTGCAGATGGCGAATACTTCAAAATCCAGCCCACCATCAAAGTAAAAAGCGGGAAAAAGACGGTGAACCCCTCCTTTACCCACCGTGATCTTTCTTTCCATGCCATGGCGGTAACAAGTCAGATCTTTGACACATGGAACTGGATGGCAAGAAACAATCTGCGGTACAGCGGTTATCAGTTCCACTTTTCCGGCAAATATCCGGTTCTGACAAGAGAGATGAAAAAACGGGATTTCACATTAGGCACCAATCCTGCATTCTCCTGTCTGCTTTCCGGTTACACCTGGGGGGATAAGAGAAAAAATCCCGCCATTGACAAACTCTTTAAGGAACATCCGGAATATTTCCCCCTGATCAACGGTAAACGCACCAAACTTACCGGACAGAAATATCAGCCCTGTACCAGCAATAAAGATGTGATCCGTATTTCCGCAAAAAATATTGTGGAAACCAATATGAAAAAGGTCTATTCTTTAGGTGAGAAAAAAGGGACAACAATCGTGTTCAATGATGACGGTACCGGCTGGTGCCAGTGTGAAAACTGTAAAAAGATCGATACCCCCAGAGATAAAAAGAACGGCTTTGTTTCCAACCGTTTCTGGACATTTATGAATGCCATGGCTGCCGAAGTAGCCAAATTGGACAAAAAAGGCGAACTTTACGGAATGGCGTATCAGAACTTTGTTGCCCATCCGGAAATCCCCATCCATCCCAGAGTCAATGGAGCGATATTGAGTTACAACCGCCTCTGTTACCGGCACAAAGTGGATGATCCGGATTGTATGCTCAACCGTCCTTTCCATTCTTATTATGAAGGATGGGCAAAGAAAGGCATCGGATTGCGGGGCAGAGAGGAACTTGCCACCCACGGCAACTATTTCCAGCCTGCGGAAGAAACATATGTTCATCTGCTTAAATACTATAAAAAGAAAAATTTTGAAGGCACACATATCGCCATTGCCCCTCCCGACGGCTGGTATTCCAAACGCACGGAAAAAAGCGGCAAAGAGCAGTGGAGAAGCATGTGGCAGACTATGTATCTGCACGCGATCTACCTCTGGGACATCAATACCGACTATGCCAAAGTATATGAGAAAATGAATTCCTGTTACTACGGCAAAGGCTGGGAAGGCGGTATGCGTGAATTCCGTAAACTTCTCAATGAAACCGCCCATGCCACTCCCGGCTGTTTCGGGCACGGTTTTTCCGCTCCCCTGGGCAGACTTCTGGATAAACCTCTTGTGCAGGAAAAATTGAATAAATATCTTGCCTCTGCAGAAAAAGCAGCGGCAAAAGATCCTGACCCCAGAGCATTGGCACATGTGAAGTTTGATATCAAAAGATTCCGGGAAACATGGGAGAAAGAGAGAGAATCCTATGTAAAAAATTACCGGGAACTGCGTGCTTATGAAAAGACCGCTCCCATCAAAATCGACGGAAATCTGGATGATAAGGACTGGAAAAATGCCGACATCATCTCCCAGTTCAAATCCCGTTTCGACACAAGCCAACTGGCAGAGCATCAGACCTATATGCGGGTGGTCTATGAACCCGAATACTTCTACTTTGCCGCAGAAATGGTAGAGCCGGATGTAAAAAATATTGAAACAAAGATTTTCAAACGGGATGGTGCAGTATGGGGGGATGATACCATTGAACTCTTCCTTTCCCATCCGGATATGGGCTCAACCTACTATCAGTTCATCATCAATTCCGCCGGAACGGTCTATGACAGAAAAGGCTTCCCCGGCGAACTGGGCGATCCCTCTTTCAATGCGGATATTCAGCTGAAAACAAAAATCCTGAAAGACCGCTGGGTGGTGGAAGGCCGTATCCCCACAGCACAGCTGGGGGAAAAGTGCTTTACCGGTCAGAGCTGGAAGATGAATGTACTGCGGGTACGGAAACCCAAAGGCAAACAGGGGGTAGGTTCCACCCTTTCCGGCGGAGCTCCCTTTGATACAGGAAGTTTCCTTTCCATTGCCTTCTCCGGCAAACGGGGCATTGCCGCCTCTCTGCATGAAGCGGACAACCGCCTCTGGAAAAATGGTTCTTTCAATGAAGAAGCCAAACGCCCCAACAAAAACTTTAAAGACGGCAAAGCCCCCTCCGGCTGGGGATTCAGCAAATATAAAGGCGGTTCTCTTGCCTGGGAACCCATTGCCCCCGGAAGTCCCAATAAGGTTTTCCACGGAGTCAACTGCCGTATCATGAACGACATTGTATCCAAAGCCAAAAACTTCAAAGTCAATTTCAGATACAAAGGCAAAGGCGATCTTCTTTTCTATGTTTACCGGTATGACAAAAAGAACCGCAACCGTCCCTCCAAGATCATTCATCAGGTGAAAGTGGATGCCAAAGACTGGACAAGCGGTAAATTTGAATATGCAAATCCCGCCATTGATGATACAGAGCGTCAGGTCTTTGCCGTTCACATTAATGGTGATGTAAGTTTTGATGAAATCTATCTTTCCCCCAAACAAAATTAAAGGATTTATATTATGGGACTTATCCGTACCTGCATTCCTGCTTCCAAAATCGAGAACGATGCTTATGACTGGTGGGAACGGCATGAAAGCAAAATGCAATGGAGCAGAAAAAACAAGGCAAAAGCCATTTTCTTCGGTGACTCCATCACCCACTTCTGGTCAAAGGAAGATAATATCAATTACGGGGAGGATTCCTGGGATGAACTTTTTGCCGGAAAAGATGTATTGAATATGGGATACGGCTGTGACCGTATCCAGAATACTTTGTGGCATATTGAAGCTGGAGAGGTGGACAATCAAAACCCCTCTGTCATTGTGGTCAATATCGGCACGAACAATTTTTCCCCGACAAAAAATTACCCGGGAGACAATGAGGAAGATACCGCAGAAGGCCTCCTTTTCCTTACAAAGAAACTGCATGAAAAATTCCCTTCAGCGCATATTGTTGTCATGGGGATATTGCCCAGAAGAGGCAGACTGGAAAGGCTCCGGAAGGTCAATGCTTTGCTGCAGGAAAAACTCTCCCCCCTACCCTATGCGGAAATGGTGGATGCCTCAAAGGGTTTTCTGGACGAAAATGGTCAAATCGATCCGGAGTGTTACAGAGCAGACCAGTGCCATCTCTGCAGGAAGGGTTATATGGTTTGGTATGATGCCATAAAGGATATTCTGGGAAAATATCTCTGAAACGCCTTTTATTATCCTCAAAAGTTCCCTGCATACTCTGCAAGGGAACTTTTTTTGTCCGCAAATGTCTATCTCCCGGCAAAGAGAAAGAGAGGGAGGATAGAGATATGAAGAAAAAAAATTTTCCGGCAAGAACAGTAATAAACTATTTTTTTTCAATATGTATATTGCTTTTATCCTCCTGCACAGGGGAGAAAAATCCTCTCCCGCCTGTAAAAACTTTTGATGTGGCAAAATATACAGGAGAATGGTATGAGGTGGCAAGAACGCCAAATCCTTTTGAAAAAAATCTTTCTTCCGTAACGGCAACTTATACTCTTGAAAAAGATGGATCTGTGAAAGTTGTCAATAGCGGTTTTCTTCCTGACGGGAAAAGAAAAAATATTACAGGCAAAGCCCTTTTGAATGATAAAAACGGCGCAGGTCTATTGAAAGTTACCTTTTTTCCGCCCTTCTACGGGGAATACAAAATTGTAAAACTTGCGCCGGATTACAGATACAGTGTGGTCGTTTCCGGAAAAAAATATCTGTGGATCTTATCCCGTACAGCAGAACTTTCCGGAAAGGATAAAAAGGAGATCCTTTCTTTCCTCGAAGAAAACGGCATTGATACGGGAAAAATCCTTTTCCGTAATCAGGAGTCAAGGGGGAAAGAAACTTCACCAATATCCTGATGATCTGTCAGAAGCATCACAAGTCTGTCCAGTCCCAGTGCCGCACCGGCAGAGGGGGGAATCCCGTAATCCATACTTTCCAGAAATGCCGTCGCTTCCGGATACTCCCGCAACCCCATTTTCTTCCGGGTAAGGGAAAAAGCCTCAAATCTTTCCCGCTGGATTTTCGGATCAATAAGTTCCCCGTAAGCATTGGCAAGTTCCAATCCTCCGCCATAGATCTCCCAGCGTTCCACCAGTGTCGGATCGCTTTCTTTCACCCGGGCAAATGCCCCGAAACGAACAGGATAATCCAGAAGGACGCACAATCTTTCCTGCGGCAGATTCGGCTCTACTTTATCCACAAGCACCATTTCAAAAAGAGCATCTTCTTCCGCACATTTATCCGCATCCTCACCGGCGAAACACTTGAAAGCCTCCCGTACACTGATGATTTCCGGATGGTCAAGAAAGATTTTTTTCCCGTTGAAAAAAATCTCATCTTTTCCATAAAGATCGATCGCCGCCTGCCGGATATAAGCAAAAGTATGGTCAAGCAGAGTCATATAGTCGGAATATGCCTCATAATATTCCAGCATGAAAAATTCGCTTCTGTGCTTACGGCCGTTTTCCCCCTCCCGGAAACAGGGACCGATCTGATAGATCTTTTCCATTCCGGCGGCAAGAAGCCGTTTCATCTGCAATTCCGGACTTGTCCGCAGGAAAAAACTTCCGGCACAGGGGGCTTCAATATACTCTTCAGCGGCAGGAGCAATGATCCCGCAGGGGGTATGGATCTCACAATACCCCATTTTATCCAGTGTACGGCGGACAGAAGAAAAAATATCCCTGCGCTGTTTCAATGCAGGAATGATTTTATTTAATTTAGCCACACTTTCCGGCATACTTTTCATGCTTGTTCTCCCAAAGCTGCTTTAAAATAAAAAACAGGAAAGAACCCCATTACAGATTCTTCCCTGTATGGATGCACAATACTTTATCAGCCTTTGCTTACGCGTTCAGCATAAAGACCGGTACGGGTATCCACTTTCACCAGGTCGCCCTGATTGATGAAAAGGGGAACCATAAGTTCATAACCGTTATCCAGTTTGGCAGGTTTCTGTACGTTGGTGCTGGCGGTATCGCCTCTGGCACCGGGTTCAGTTTCTGCAATGGTACGGGTGATGAATGTGGGCAGAGAGATATCAATGGGTTTGCCATTGAAGAAAAGGATATTGCAGGTCATATCGTCGATGAGGAAGTAGGTTTTCTGACCGAGCTGTTCGGCAGAGATCTGTACTTCTTCAAAAGTTTCAGCATCGCTGAACACATAGTTTTCACCGTCGTTGTAGGAGTAGAACATTTCTTTTTCCTCCACATCGGGCACATCCACTTTATCCACGGGACGGAAAGTACGGTCCATGGAACTGCCGGTAATCATGTTTTTGAGTCTGCAACGGTAGAGAGCGGTTCCTTTACCGGGTTTGCAGAATTCAAAGTCTGTGATCACATAGGGATCACCATCGATCTGGATCTTCAATCCTTTTTTCAAATCAGCTGCAGAATACATAGTTTCTCCATTTATTTAGTTTGATTCTATATGGTTTTACAAAATAATAACACATTAATATACACCCACATGACAAAAATGCAAGCAGATGGAAAGATTTTCAGCATGGGAAAGATGGTTCTTTACGTTGAAAAAGATTTTTTTACAGGATTTTCACGCTTCGCGCTTGATTTTATCCTTTCAGCAGTTAAACTAATAGCAACGATTTTTCAACACTGTAACAAGGATTTGATTATGACAAGACAAGACGGCAGAAAGAATGATGAATTGCGCACTGTAAGTATCACCCCCTCTTTCCTCACACATCCGGCAGGTTCCGTACTTATTGATGTAGGCGGTACAAGAGTCATTTGTGCAGTAAGTCTGGAACAGGGTGTGCCCTCCTGGATGCGGGCGCAGAATGTTTCCGGAGGGTGGGTTACCTGTGAATATGGACTTTTGCCCGCCTCCACCCATCAGCGTTGTCAGCGGGAAGCGGCAAAGGGCAAGCAGAGCGGCAGAACGATGGAGATCCAGCGGCTTATCGGCCGCTCTTTCCGTTCGGTGATCGACATGGAAAAACTGGGAGCCAATACTCTGCATATCGACTGTGACGTGATCGACGCCAATGGCGGTACAAGATGCGCCTCCATTACCGGTACATCCGTAGCCTTGTTCCTTGCATTACGCAAAATGGTGAAAGAAGGAATCCTTCCGGAGATCCCCATGAAAGAAAATGTTGCCGCTATCAGTGTGGGGATGCTTAACGGCGAATGTATCCTTGACCTCTGTTATGAAGAAGATTCCGCAGCCGAAGTGGATATGAATATTGTTATGACCGAATCCGGAAAATTTGTGGAGATCCAGGGAACTGCCGAAGAACAGCCCTTCTCCGATGAAGAGTTGGCAAAAATGCTTTCCTATGCGAAAAAAGGTCTGGCAGAGATCTTTGAAATGCAGAGAAAAGTTCTGGCAGAATAAGAAAATTCTTCCATAAGCAATTTTAAAAGCAGAGAGAACATTTGTTTCTTTCTGCTTTTTTTACTTTGGAATCAGATACTTACTTTGCCAGTGCAAGAATAATGATCCCGGCAAGGATGGAGGCAAGGGCAAATGCTTTTTTCCATACATGCTGATCCCGGAAATATTTTGCACCGATGGCAAAAGTAAGCACACAACTGCTTCTGCGGACAAGGGAAAGAATGGAAATGTGGGTTTCCGGTATGCTTACTGCATAAAAATAGAGAAAATCGGCGGCAATGAGCAGTATCCCGGTAAGAGGTACCGACCATCTCCACTCATACCCACAGCCTTTCTTAAAGCAGAATTTCCGTATGAGGAAAGCCGCCCCCAGCACAAAAACAAGATCTATGGAAAAATAGAGCTGCAACATTCCCCGGGGGATCTGCAATACATTCAATAAATATTTATCATAAAGAGCCGATGCCGCCCCCAGAAGAGTACACCCCATGATAAGAAGCATCCCTTTGTGCCGTAAAGAGAAACCTTCCAGTTTTCCCAGTACGGAAAAAGCATAATATCCGGCAAAGATGAAAAGCATGGCAAAAGCCTGAAAAAGTGTGGGGATCTCGCTATACAGAACCAGTCCTCCGATAAAAGTCCATAAAGGGGCACTTGCCCGGATGGGGGCGGAAATGGATATGGGAAGTTCCCTTACTGCATAATATCCTAAAATCCAGCTTGCCGATACGATGAGAGTTTTCAGAAAAACATATAAAAACTGTGGGAGAGTACAGATAAAAGAAGATGCAAGAGCCCCCAGACAGGCGGAAATGGCGATATAAAAAAGGCTTCCGGAAAGCGTGGCGAAAAAAAGTACCGGCATAACGGAATTATCCCGTACCGCATGTTTTTTACATATATCGTAAAATCCCAGGGAAAATGCGGAAAGCAATATGGGAATGAACCATTGAGGAAGAATTTGTGTAAACATAAGACTGCTCCTGTTGCAAAATAAATCACCTCTATAATATACGGTAAAAATAGTCTTTTTTCAAGTTGTCCATCTATTTTCCTTATCATAATGTAAATCAGACTTTTTTTCTTTTCTTTCTTGACTTTCCACCTGTTTTATGTTACATTTTACCGCAAGAAAAAACAAACCATAAAAATAACAGGATCATTTATGAAAGAAAATATCCTTCCGGAACTGAATTTTCCCTTTGTGGAAGAAATGAAAAAATTTTCCCGTCCTTTTTTTCCCGATAAAAAAGCATCCGCAAGTTACGGTAAATGGCATTTAAAAGCAGCGTTCCCCGATGAAAAAAATCTTCTGGAAACCGCCTATGAAAGCTGCCGCCGTTATATAAGCAGCGGAGGGTATGAAGAGTGTGACTTTGATGGGTATTTACTGGAAACCAAACAGGAAAAAACAGAAAAATTTGAAGCATATTTTCTTACACTTTCTCCCGGTAAATGTGTGATTTCCGCAAACGATACAGAAGGCATACGCCGGGGGCTGTATGACTTTCTGGATCTGTTTTGCGCCAATGAAGGAGTTTTGCCGGAAAAAGAGGAAGTCATTACAAGAAAACCCTTTCTCTCCATCCGGCTGGGCAGATGTCCTTTCAGTCCCATTAAAAGATGGCCGGTCAATACCGATGAACTTCTGGACGATATTGATTATTATCCCGATGCCTATCTTGAAACACTTGCCCGTGACGGGATCAACGGTATCTGGCTTGTCACCCAGTTGCAGGAACTTGGAGTAAGTTCCTTTACACAGGAAGATCCCCACCGGAAACAACGACTGGCAAAATTGAGTCGTGTAGCAGAAAAATGCAGCCGTTACGGTATAAAAGTATGGCTTTTCATGATTGAACCCTTTGCCCTGCCTGATGATGCTCCATTGTATCAGAAACACCCGGAACTTTTCATGCGCGCAAAGATCCCCGGGATGAAAAACTGTTTCTGCCCGGCTTCGGAATCAACAATTCAATACCTGCGGGAAATTACAAAAGACATATTTTCCTCTGTCCCCGCATTGGGCGGGATCGTGGATATCGTGTACGGAGAACGGCCCACCACCTGTCCTTCCACAAAATTCTCCCATGATGACTCCCCCATTCTCTGTCAGGATCAGTGCAAATTGAATACCAATGAGATCATGCAGAAAGCCCTGCAAGCGATTTCCGACGGGATCAAAGCAGGGTCAAAAGATGCAAAACTTATCGCATGGTACTATATGCCCCATGCCGCCCCCCTCGCCTCTTTTTGCAGAAATTTTGCAAAATATACCCCGGAAGATGTTATCGCCCAGTTCAATTTTGAATCCGGAGGCGAAAAAATCCAGCTTGGCAAAAAACATTGTGCAGGGGATTACTGGGTCTCTTATGAAGGCCCTGCGGAAAGATACAGGGAAGCTGCCTTGCAGCGTACCAATGGCCCAATGGGGGCAAAACTGCAACTGGGATGCGGCCATGAACTTACCCCGGTACCGTATATCCCCGTTCCGGAGATCGCTTATAATAAGTATAAAGCCATGTATGAATTGAATGTAAAAAGCGTGATGCAATCCTGGTATATCGGCAATTTTCCCGGTCTTATGGAACAGGCATGCGGCCGCCTTGCATTTGAAGATTTCACAGGAAGCAAAGAAGAATTCCTTTTGCGTCTTGCCCGGCCATTCTGGGGGAAATATGCAAAGGAAGTGATGCAGGCATGGAGTATCTTCAATAAAGCGTACCAGTTGTTTCCCTTTTCTCTTCTCTTCCAGTATTATGCTCCGCAAAACGCATTTATGATGTGGAAATACCATTTTCTGCCGGATCTGGATCCCCTTGCTCCGCCGTGGAAACCCAATTTTGAATTCGGCGGAGATACCATCGGGGAAGCAATGGCAGGCTTTACGCTGGAAGATGCAGCGATCCTTATGAATGAAATGAGTTCAGAATGGAAGAAAGGTATGGAAAAACTTCTTCCTCTCAAAGAAATTTACAAAGAAAGTATTGAGCATTTGCGGGATATCGGCAATGCGGAACTTCTGGGCTGTCTCATACAGGGTACAGGATGTCTTCTGGACTTTTTCCTTTTAAGGAAACGTCTTTATACAGAAAAACTTATACAAAATGAATATATCTCCCTTATTGAAGAGATGAAACAATTGCTTTCACAGCATAAAGAGCTTTGCAAAAAATGTATTCCCATTCTCGAAGCCGACTCCCGGCTCGGATATCACGGGGAAGCCTTGTGCAGGATCTTTGATGAAGAAAAAACTGCAAAGGCTCTTCTTACTGCAGAGGAATCCATGAAAGAAGCTCAAATGCTGCTTGATGCGGTAAAAAGCGGGATGACGCCCTTGCAGTATGCGGAAAAAACCATACTGGATGTTCTGCCGCAAAATACAGAACAGAAAGCAGAAAATTTCAAGTGGAAATGGCAGGTGGAGAAAGATAAATTCCTCCTGAATGTTTATGATCTTCCCGCCGGAAAAGATGTAAGTATAAAAGCATACTTTACAGATATGACCGGCACCTGCTTCCCCATGCAGGATGTATTCAATATTGAAAAAGGCGAATGTATCCGCAAACAGAACATTCTTCTTATCCTTACCGGAGAAAATTTTGACTCCAACTTCAATGTAGAATTCCATAATAACAGCCTTATTGCCGCATGGCCTTTAAGTTCCATTCCCGGAGCAGTCAGGGATAAAATGTTCCGCTTTACATTCTCCATAAATATTGCAGGAACCAACACTCTGGCAAAAGGAGAAGGCGGCATCGGCAGATTGTATTTAGGCAATATCAGACCCAATGAGACTTATGCGATGTATGTTTAAGAAATAAGTACAGAATATATATCAGCATTATTTTTATCTATCCTGTCAGGTATATCAGGAACAGCAGAAAAAACAAACAGGGCTGGTGCATACGTTTTACCATTTGCATCAACCCTGTTTTTCTCTGTGGATGAAAGAAAAATTCAAAAGATTTGCGGCATCTTTCTTCCGTTTTCTTTCTCATATAACTTTTCCGCTGCTTTCTGCACTTTTTTCAGTAAAGGACCATGTTCAGAAAAAATTTGCCGCAGGGAAGAGGAAGAAACAAAATAACTCTTTAAAAAACGGCAGACATCTTTTTTATCCGGAAACATATAGGTCATTGCGGAAAAATATAACCCGGCAAGATCTTTCACCAGAAAGTGTAAAGGCACTTTTTTCCGGATCTGCGCCCGGTGAAGATCGATCACATATAAAACTACTTTATCTTCCTCTGCAAGTAATTTTTCATCCAACAGGAAGTGACAGATATAACAATCCCGGTGATTCAATCCTGCCCGGTGCATCTTTCCGGCACTTTCCGCCAATGCTTTGATGATTTTTTCCCGTAAAGGAAAGGAAATCTTCCCTTCATTATTTTTTGCCAGATCTTCCAGACTTTTCACATGACACAATTCTTCAGTAACAAGAAAACTTTTTTCGTATGCTTTGAGCCATCCCCTGCACCCGAAAGCAGCCTCCGTCATGGTGGGAACGCCTGTTTTATGCAGATGAATAAGAGCATCAAACTCCTGACCGGCCCCGGTAACAGGCTTTTTCAACTGGAAAATATCTTTGAAATATTCTTTCCATCCTATCCCGGAATGCAGTTTGATGAAATACCCTTTCCCGTCATATTCAAAGCGGGTCGTCCTTCTTGCTTTCACTTCCCGGAAATCTTCCCCGGTAATGGCAAAAGCCTCAACGAGAGGATCTTTCCCCTCCCACAGCATCTGAAATTTTTTATTGAGAAAAAGTCTGCACATTATATACTTTCCCTTTCAAGAATATCCAGAGCCGCCGCCGCACGGGAATAAAAATCGACTGTTTTACTGTATGCCATTGTCCGTTTACGCATTTTCCGCAAAGTGGAGGGATCTGCAAGAAGCGTGATAAGTGCCGCAGAAAGATCCTGGGGTGAAAATGGTTCGGGAAGAACGATATTGCCGGATTCCCGTACAAAAGAAGCAAAGCCGCAAGCTCCGGAACAGGCAACAGGCAATCCCATGGCAAGCGCCTCAACAAGAACTGCTCCAGCAGCCTCTTCTCTGGCAGGATGCACCATAAGATCGGCGGCAAGCAGAAGTTCCGGTACATCTTTCCTTGCACCGCCGAAAATGACTCTGTCTGTGATCTTCAATTTTTCAGCCAGAAGCCTGCACTTTTTTTCCGCAACACTTCCGGCAAGGAAAATTCTGCACTTTCTCTGGATCTTCTGGGGAAGAGCAGCAAAAGCCGCAATAAGTCTGTCCGCCCCTTTGCCTACCAGATTTGCCCCTACAAGCACGATCAGGCGCAGTTCCGGATCAATAAGAACTTCATTGCGCTTTTTTTCCCGGCGGAGGAGATGATCTTCCGGCAGAGCGCACTCTCTATCGATCCCCGGCGGCAGATAATAGAAGCGTTCCTCCGGAGTTTGATAGATTTTCTGATACTCCTTTTTCTGGGTATCCACAATATAAAAGATCTTGGTTTTTGCTTTTGGGGAAAGTACCTCTTCTTCCAGTTTCAGCATGGTTCTGTACCGGGGATTAAGGGCAAGATTCAGTTTGGAGTGCTTTCGTGCGGCGCGTTCTGCAAGGCAGTTATCGGCGGCAAAATAAAAATCCGCGCCACCGAAACGGTTGAACGCCACAAGGGTAAGAGAAACCCCTCCTTTACGCATCTCCCTGACCTTCTTCCTTACTTCCCTGCCGAAGGATGCCATTTTTGCATGATTGGTCAATCCTTTTGTTTTCAGCAGGATAAGATCCACCTCCGGGGGCTTTTCCCCCTCCCATTCCGCGGCAAGCACAGTCACGGGATGTCCTCTTTTTCCGGCTTCTTCCATCATGCGGAAAAAATCTTTCTGCAAACCGCCGTAGGGGAAATAGGAATATATGGCAAAAACAAGATTCATTTTGATTTTTCTGCGTTACTGATTTCCGGTTTTACCACGCTTCCGTAGTATATTGCACGATCATATTTGCCATCTGCAGGCAAGCCTGGGTAAGTCCGCTTTCCTTACCAACGGCAGGGTCAGTAAGGAACTGATAGGTACAGGAACCGGAAACAGAACGTTTCTTGACCAGAGGAACTGTTTTTCCTGGCAGAAGCACAGTAAATTCGCCATTGACCGTAAGATTGAATTCAGAGGGTCTGTCCTCCTCATCATCCTCATCCCAGGCAACAGCCCTCTGGGATACGGAATTGATCTGACAATAAACGATACAGTCGGCTTTGTCCATGGTGGTAAGTTTGAGAGAACCGTCAAACATGAAACGCTCTGCAAGAAGTTTACGCATGACCACAGAGGCAAGCACCTCTCTGGAAGAGTTCTTCACAGGAGCAATAGCTATACTTTTGATCTGCGGGTGCATCATACTGCCCATGCGGTATCCGCAGGAAGTGCAGAAAAGAAGTGGCAGGAAAAGAAGAGTAAAAAGAGATTTTTTCCAGTTGCAAAACATATATTTCATCGGGCTGCCTCCATTTCCGTTTTTCCTTTTTCATTGAGGTATTTTTTCCGGTTCTCATCCAGTTCTTCCGGTTTGAGGATCACTGTTTTATTCAAGTTCCGTACAGGAAGGAACCATTTGCCATTGCTTTCTTCCGGAGAGATCATTACAGGGGCAGCAATTTCTTTGTTTTTTTCTTTTACGACCGGATATTTATAAGGAGAATACTCTTTTTTACCATTCTGTATCACATATTCTTTTTCCAGTGCGGCAAGTTTTTCCTCTGATTTTGCCGCCTGACGGGTGTCGGAATAGTTTTTTACAACCTCCGCAAAATACTGTCCGGCAGTCTCTTTTCTGCCGATGCTCTGATAATAACTGCCGATGGCATCGAGTCTTTCGGCGACAAAATCCAACACTTTCTGCCGGTGTTTTTTCACCCAGAAAAGTTGTGGGGAAGAGGGATATTTTTTCTCAAACTCATCCAATACTTCCAATGTTCTGCGGCTGTAAGCGTTATCCCCGTCGCCATTTTTTGCCAGTTGGAAAAGGATGCTTGCCAGTTCCAGAGTGGCGTCATGGGCGGCCTGGGTATCGGGATAAAGTTTTCCTGTTTCCGCAAGATGGTGCATTGCCTTTTTGATGTTTTGTGTGTCGATATAAAGCCGGGCAAGGCGCAAGCGGGATTCCGGAGCGCGGGCGGCACAGGGAGCGTGGGTGAGAGCTGCTTCATATACTTCAATGGTACGGTCTTCTTTCTGCAGAAAAGGCAACCATTTCACGGGGGTATCCCGGTGGCCCCGGAAATAAAGATCGCCGATTTCAAACTGCCGTTCCACGACCGAAGTAAAATCAATCCCGCTTAAATGTTCCCGGATCAGGAGTTCCAGACAGTTGAATTCCTCTCCATACAACTTTTCCTTCCGGAAATTTCTTGCGGCGGCAATAAGAGAATTGCCTTTGACTGTCATGCTGTCTGCAAGGATTCTTGCCTCTTTATAACATGCGGCGGCTTTCTGATATTCACCCTTTTTTTCCAGTTCACGCCCTTTGAGAAAAGCCTTGTTGGCATCTTCATCATTTGCCATTACCGGCAAAAGAAAGACTCAGAAAACAAAGAAAAATAAAAAAGCCAACCACTTTCCTTTTACGGGAAAATGCACATTTCTATCCATAAAAAACGTCCTCCGTTTCGGTTTATTTAAAATTAATACAAGGAAATTTAGCACAATTTTTCAAAAAGGCAAATCTTCAAGTAAAAATTCTTTCAGAAAAAGTTTCTTTATGGAAGGAATTGCAAGTTATGAAAGAAGTAAACACATATTTTCTCTCCCGCAGAGCGGATTACAGATTGCAATTTTGAAAAAAAGTGCTATTTTATGATATTATACAAATTGAAAGGAGTCATTATGGAATTTTCCCAAATCCTCGAAGGGATCATGCTTATCGTTTTCGGTGCCAGCTGGCCCGCCCAGATCATCAAAACCATCCGGGTCAAAAATCCTGCCGGAAAGAGTTTTATTTTTCTTTATCTGATCATGTTCGGGTATTGCTGCGGGATCGCCAGTAAATTTGTACCCGGCGGCAAGATCAGCTGGGTGCTGTATATCTACTTTATTGATGTACTCATGGTCGCTACGGATACGGCTCTTTCCCACTATTATATCTGGAAAAATAAAAAGAACGCAGAAATTACTGCCGGATAATGTATTTCCTGTCTCCCCAAATCAGAAAAGCTGTAATTTCTTTCTGCCCAAAGGGAGGATATACCTTGTTCAATAAGAAAAAAAATGCCGGAAAAAGTTTTTTTCAGGAGTTTCATACAATAAAATGCGCTGTTCATCCGTTATAAGAACATCAGAGATGATTGAAAACAGGAAAAAACAAACGCAACCAAAGAGGGAGCAGATATGAAAAAGATTTTTACAGCAATACTGGCAGTTTCTTTAAGTGCTGCCACAATTCTCACCGCAGAAGCCCAGAGACGCTCTTCCGGAGAAAACCGCAGCAGCCGGATGAGGGGCAACCGCTCTGTGGAAATGAATGATACCACAAAAAAAGAGTGGGCCAACCTTCAAAAGGAACTGGAAAAGAAAGACCCGAAGGAATTTCAGGAAGTAAAGGAACTTGCCAAAACAAATCTCCCTGCCGCATTCCATAAAATGCAGCTCCTGATACAGAAAACGGGTCTGAAAGCACCCCGCAGTCCGTTTTCCGGCATGCCCCGCAGGGGAAGAGCTGAAAACGGGGAAGGTTTCGGCGGAAGAAGAGAGGGAATGATGCGGGGCGGATTTCCCGGAGGCAATTTCCGTGGAGGTATGGGGATGCGCCGGGTGAATCCCGGAGAAAAACGCGCAGAAGCGGAAAAAAAGATTGCTGAAAAATTCCCCGCAGAATATGCTGCATATAAAAAAGCGGAAGAGGAAAACAGACTCAAACTCAAAGATCTTGCCGCCAAAACCGGGATCAAACTGCCTGCCAATGCCGTGGAAATGGCTGTTATCACAAAGAAATATGAAAAAGAACTTTCCGGACTCCAATGGCAGGAACGCTTTGCAAAATTGAATGAATTTCTGGAAAAAGAGGGTTATGAGATCTCTTCCGGCAGATTTCGTAATCCGATGAGGGAATCCCCCCGTCCGGAAGCACCTGCAAAAAGAGATTTTTCCAGAAACGACCTTGCCCGGAAAGCCAAACAGCAGTTTCCGGAAGAATGGCAGGAATATGTGCGCCTTTCCAGGGAAGATAAAAAAGCGGCAAATGCCAAACTGGAAGAACTTTTCAAAAAGGTAAAATAACAATCAGAACGGCAACGCTTTCCCGCCGGAAGAGTTGCCGGCAATAAGTGAGACTTTATGAATATAGGCAAGTACAAAACCTTTGCAGTGATCTCGTTCAGCAAAAACTGTTTGCAGGCGGCACTTTTCCGCCGTCTGAAAACAAAGTATGAACTTATCCGGCACAATTCCTTTACAACAGATCCGGCAGATCCTGTAAAAAGCTGGAAAGATCTTTTCCGGGTTCTTGCCCTTTCCAAAGACGCTCCCCTTATTCTTTGCGGTGCATTGAAAGAGGGGTTCTTTTTCCGTACACAGATGCCGTCGATCCCTGCGAAAGCGATCCGCGGGGCGTTGGAACTGGAACTTCCCAGAAGAATGTTTGTACCGGGGGATGAAGAACTTCTTACGGCTTTTTCCCTTTTTTCCCCCGCAGCATCTTCTGATTCTGACAACGGGCAGAATCCTGCAAAAGAAGAACTTATTACAGTAAATGCTTATACTCTGCCCGCCAAAAGTCTTGAAAATCTTTCCCAGATCCTGCAACAGTGCGGCCGCAAGGCGGATGCCTATATTTATCCATTCCTCGCTCTTGAAGGATCTGCTCCGCCCCTTTATCTGGCGGATGTGGAGGAAAAATATTATTTTGAAGCGGATAACTGGCAGGTGGCTTCCCCTTGTGGGGAAAAAGATCCGGCAGGAAGCAATGAAAAATGGGAAAAGATATTTAAAAGCACATTCAAACTTCCCGAAGACCTGCCTCTGGAAAAGTTCTTCTCCATTCTTCTCTGTGCAAGATTTGTTCTCAGCAAGGCCTTTTCCGCCAGTGAAGAGGGCTTGGATATCCTGCCTGCCAAATTACGGCCGAGCCGGTTGAGATCCCAGATCAAACTGGGAGTATTCCTCCTTATATTGCTTCTTGCCAATATCCTGTGGAGTTGTTCCGGTCAATGGATAAGCAATGCAAGAGAGTATAAGAAACTCACCCGGGAAAAAGCCGTTTTACAGGAACAGAACAGAAAATACAAAAGTGCCATCCGCAAGGCGGAAAAAGCCGGCAGGGAAAGACAGAAAGGCTCTGCGATCAAAGCGGGTGAAAACCAGGTGGTGAAAAAACTGTATGATCTGACCACGTTCCTGCCCTCCGGAGTAATGATTTCCAGTATGCGTTGGAGCGATTCCGGATTGGATCTTACTATGTTCAGCGAAGAAAATTCTGCCATTTCTGAAATCTTCCGGACAAAATTCCCCTATTGGAAATTAGCCAATATCCAGCAGAGGAATTTCGGGAGTGCGGCTACCATGATCACGGTCAAACTTTCCAATGTGGATGAAAATGAAAATACGGAGGAGGGCAGAAAGAGATGAATACAGCAAAGATAAAATCTTTCCTTTCCACTCCTGCGGGCAAACTTATTATCAGTTGTTCCGTCATCCTTATCGGATGCTGGACATTTATGTTTATCCAGTTTTCCGGAGGTTTTGCCTCCCTTTTCCCGTCGGAGGAAAAGATCAAGAACTTGAAACAGGAGATACGCAAATTACGCAGTCAGGTGGAGGAGAACCGGAAAAAAGCCCTTTCCTATGAAAAACAGAAGCGTTTATACAGGGAAAAACTCATTACCTACTGGAACGAGGAACGTGACGGCCTTGTGGATACCGTTTTACGCAATACAATCCAGAATGCGGCAAAAGAACTGGAACTTACACTTTCCGCACTGGGGTCGGTAAGGATCACAAGGATCAATCATGAGTTGTATTTTGCAGAGGTGGACAATCTTTCCGCAAGCGCGCCCTTTGATGTGCTTATCAAGTTTTTCACAAAATTGGAAGAGAGCAGTTTTTCACTCCATTGGAGGAGACTTGACCTGCGTCCGGATCAGGGAAGATGGAACAGGGGAAACAGAAACAATCCCTCTGTGTTCCAGATCACTCCGGCAACGACCCGTATGCGTTTTCACGGGGCGGTGAGAGTGATCGGCTATGATGGAAAACTCACCTTGAAAGAGATGGAAAAAGCTGTGAAAAACACTTCTGCAAAGTCCAAGAAAACTGTTCAGACAAAAGTTCTTCCCGCCACGCCTTTAAAAGATTCCGGAAAAACGATTTCTCCAGCAACAAAAAAAGTCCCTGCCGGAGAGAATAAGACTTTATCCCAACCCATTACGGCAAAGGAGAATGCAAAATGAAAATTTTTCTTATGATCCTTAATATACTCCTTGCCGGAGCGGTTCTTTTCGGCACTGTGGAAAATCTGCGCCGTACGTTTTCCCGGAAAGCGGATACAGATCTTGCAGTAAAGAAAAAGCCAAGGGACGGGAAAATATATACTGATCCAGCAAAATCCACCCGGCAGAGCCTGCCTCCCCCCTCAAAGGAGGAAGTCTTTAAAAAAATCACAGAAAACAATCTTTTCTACACAGGCCGCAGTCCCAATGCCAATATGAGAAGCTCCAGAAATATGACGCTCACCCTTGTTGGCACATTTACCATTGGAAAAGTTTCCGGAGCGATCATCAAACACAATATCCAGCAGGACAACCGGACAAATGCGTTCGGCATGTGGCGGAGAAATGCTTACGGCATGATGGGCGCAATGGGGCCGGGAATGATGCCTCCGATGGGAGGAAATAACGCCGCCAACAGCGGGCTGCCGCAGAGAAATGTAAATCAGAGGAGAAATGGCAATGTTTCCGGAAATGCAGATAACTCTCTTTCCGGTCAGAGAGGCTCTTTCCGCAGAAGATTTCAGGGAGGTAATAACAATATGCCCCTTCCCCCCGGTATGATGCCGGGAATGTTTACAGGCATGAATCAATCCCGCAGTACGGCTGCCCAGGTTCAGAGGCAGTATGTGCGTATCGGGGAAACATTATCCAATGGTTATACACTTGTGGAAGTCACCCGCACAACAGCCACCCTTATGAGAGGAAGCGACAAAATGGAACTGGAATTACAGGAATCCTCCAAAGGACTTACCTCCGCCAGAAGAACTGTAAACAGCAAACAGACCTCCCAACAGATTTTGCAGCAGGGTATGCAGCAGATGCAGAATATCCTGCGGCAGCAGGGTATGCAGCAGAATTTCATGATGCGGCAGATGATGAGGAACAATTCTTCCAATCAGAACCAGAGGGGTACACCCGCCGCCCGCAGAAGATAAAACAGACGGTCATTCATAAAAATAAAAGTTATTAATATACAGAAAAAAAGGTCGTGAAAATGAAAAAAAATCTTTCTTTCAAAAAGTGTTTTCCACTTTTCCTTGCTTGTTCCTTTGTGATCTCTGCTTCTTTTTTAAGTTCCTGCCAATTCTTTGAAGAGGATGGGAAAGAGAAGAAAGAAGAGAAAAAAACGGAAAAACAAAAGACCCGTTTCCGCTTTCTGGAAAAAGAACAGAGGCAGCATGTTTCCACCCCCAAAGAGACTATGGAACAGGAAAGAGTCACGATTTCCGCCCGTGCTTTCAATGAGAAAAAATTGAAACAGCTGGAAGAAATGACGGCAAAAGATACCAGAAAAGCCCTTATGGAAAACAAAAAAAGCCCCTGGCGCAATCCCTCTCTTTCCGGGCCCCGGTTCTATGATGATTTCATTCTCCTCAATGCCGATGAAGTTCTGGATGTCTACCTTGTATTCGACAGTGCTCCCATACTGGATGTGATCCCTGCTTTTGCGGATGTACTGGGATTTAATTTTGTAGCGGACAGCGACCTGCGGGGCGTTGTCACCCTCAATCTCAATTCCAAGATGACCAGAAAAGAATTGTGGGCGACCTTTGAAAGTCTCCTTCTTCTTTCCAACGCCACCGCAAAAGCACAAGGCTCTCTTCTGCGGGTGATGCTGCAAAGCAAGGTAAACCAGCAGCCGGACAGCACTCTTGCCAGTCCCGCAGGCGGAGAAATATATTACAGACAGCTGCAATTCGCAACAGCAAGGGAAGCCATGCAGCAGTTGAAACCTTTCCTGCGCAGGGATGCTATCTGCGTGGAAATGACAAGACCCAACGCCGTCATGGTCTGCGATATAGCGGAAAATATTCCCAGGATCCGTCAGATACTGGAACTGGTGGACAGCCGCAGTAAAAGTTCCTGGGTACGGACACTTATCCCCTGCCGCAATATCCTGCCCAGCAAAATTGCCGATGAATTGCGCGTCATCCTCCCCACTCTGGGCTTTACGGTCTATCAGACCCTTGACCGGACAGAAGCACCCGGAGCCATTCAGGTTTCCGGTATCGACCGTATTCAGGTTCTGGCGGTCACTGCCGCCACCGATGAAGCCATGAATGAGATCAAAAAGTGGGTGGAATTACTGGATTCTTCCGATTCATTGGATCAGGAAATGGTCTTTGTATATAAGGTGAGACATGGAAAGGTGGAACAATTGGCGCAGGCTCTGGCGGTCATCTATGATTCTTCCGGATCCACACTTACCATCGACACAAATTCCGGCAGACAGCGTACCACCAATTTGAGTGCGCCCCGTTTGAATACCAATAACCGTTACAATGCCTCCCGTATGACAGCCAATACCACTGCCACCGGGGCAAGAGGTTCTGTGGTCAATGCCCAGAGTGTGCAGACAGACCAGCACTCCTCTCTTTTCAATACCTCCATCCGTATTTTTGCCGATGGAGTCCTCAACAGAATGATCGTCAGAACCACCCCCCGGACTTACGCCTCCATAAAATCTCTCCTTGACCGACTGGATGTTGTACCTGCCCAGGTACTTTTGCAGGTTCTTGTAGTGGAAGTCACATTGAGTGACGCCAATAAATTCGGTATAGAGTGGTCCATGTCCTCCGGACGGGGGGATGCAGATTCTCTTTTCGGGACAAATTACAGCGGTTTGAATCCGGATGTGAATACCGTCGGCGGCGCTGGCGACCGGGGATTCAGTTTTCTGATCTCCAACCCCAAAAACCCCTCCCAGAAATTCGGTTACATCAAAGCCCTTGCCGGCAACAGTGCCCTGAAAGTTGTTTCCAGTCCCCAGGTACTTGTTTCCAGCAACACGGAAGCAAAGATACAGGTTGGGCAGAAAGTTCCTTACATCAAACAGGGTACCAGCAGTACCTCCTCCACCGAAATATTGCAGAACTATGATTATGAAGATGTAGGTGTGATCCTTACCGTCACCCCCCAGATCACCAGTACCGAACTTATTTCTCTGGAAGTAAAACAGGAACTTTCTGAAAAAGTGGATACCATCGATCTGAATATCCAGTCCCCCACCTTCAACAAGCGGATCGTGGAAACTTCCATGACCATTGCCAACGGTCAGACCATGGTCATCGGCGGTCTTATCCAGGAAAAGACCAAAGATACTCTTGACGGACTTCCTTTCATCAATCAGATCCCCATCCTCAACCGCCTTACCGGCAGCACGGATGCAAGTATCGAAAGAACAGAACTTTTAGTTATGATCACAGGGCATATCATCAATGAAAAAAGTCCTGTGAAAGATATGATCAAGCGTTACAATTCCGCCATTGATCTTCTGGATGAGTACAGTGACAATCTGGGGGAAAGCGGTGAAAACGGCGGTAAAAGTTCCGCTTCCAAAAGACCCTCCCTCTTTTTAGATAAGGATTTCTGGCTGTGAGTGACAATATACAAAATACCAATTTCCGCGCCTGCGGGGCAAAACTGGAAGAACTCCTTGCCCCTTACGGTGAAAAACTGGAAAGAAAACGCTTTTTGAAAGAAGCGGAAGAGTTTGACAGGGAACTTGTCCGTAACGGGCTCATTACCGAAACGGAACTGGTAAAAATCTACTCTCTCGCCTATGCTTCCCCGTTTACAGAAGAGGAAGACCTTGCCATGCCGGAACTTTATCCGGGTGCACCGATGGATTATTTCAATGCCTTTCCGGCATTGCCCTTCATGTGGGATGAGGAGGAGATCACATTTCTTGTTTCCTCCCCCTATAAACTCGGGGAACTTATTCTGCAAACGGAACGGGTCTGGCAGAAAAAGGCAAAATTTCTTTTTGTCCGCCGCACATTCCTGGAACGGCTTTTAAGTTCTTTAATGAGTAAAGATGATGAAAATGATCTTACCAGTACAGATGCGGAAGATGAAAATACTTTGCGTACCATGGCAGGGGAAGCAAGGATCGTAAGACTTGTAAATGATATTTTCACCCGTGCCATTGAACTGGGGGCAAGTGATATCCACATTGAACCCGGTGAAGATTATGTTTCTGTCCGCTGCCGTGTGGATGGAGTGCTTACCGAGATCATGACCTGCCCCCTCCCCCAGTTTCCTGCTATTGCCTCCCGTATCAAATTGATCGGAAAACTCAATATCGCAGAAAGCCGCCTCCCCCAGGATGGACGGGCGGATGTGACGCTGAACGGACAGATTCTGGATATGCGTATAAGTACATTGCCCATTCTCACCGGGGAAAGTATCGTATTGCGTCTTCTGAACCATGAGGCAGTTTCTTTCGATCTTCAGGAACTGGGGATGTTCCCGGAACATCTTTCCCAGTTCAATAAATTGATCAACATCCCCCATGGCATGATCCTTGTCGTAGGTCCCACCGGAAGCGGAAAGACCACTACATTGTACAGTGTCATCAATTCCCTCAATGACAGAAGAAAAAAAATCATTACCATTGAAGACCCTGTGGAATATAAAACCGAAGGCTTGTGCCAATGTCAGGTCAACCCGAAAATCGGGGTTACTTTTGCCGAGGGCTTGCGCAATATTGTCCGTCAGGACCCGGATATCATTCTTGTCGGGGAGATCCGTGACCGGGAAACAGCGGATATTGCCATCAATGCAGCCTTGACAGGACATCTGGTATTAAGTACATTGCATACCAACGATGCCGTGGGAGCAGTCACCCGTCTTGTAGATATGGGAGTGGAAAACTTCCTTGTTTCCTCTGCGCTTTTCGGTGTTCTTTCCCAGCGTCTTGTCCGGAAGATCTGTACTTCCTGCAACGGAACGGGCAAGGATGCCGATGGACAGAAATGCCGCAGATGCAATGGTACAGGCTATAAAGGAAGAAGCGGGATTTTTGAACTGCTTTTTATGAATGATGAGTTGCGCCAGGCTGTAAACAGAAATGCTTCCAGTTCCGAATTGGAAAGTATTGCTGAAAAACACGGAATGGTAACGCTCAAACAGGATGGCAGAGCCAAGGTGGAAGCAGGTATCACCACAGAAGAGGAACTCAACCGTTCCACAGCCAATCTGTAAGATATTGTCCGGCACCGGGAAGGAAAGAAATCATGGGATTATATAAGTACAGAGCCATCCCCGCAGGGGAAAAAGAAAAAACAGTTCTTATCGAAGCGGATTCCCGCAGGGAAGCCGACGATAAACTGCGGGCAAGCAATATTACTCCCATAGAATTTCTGGGAGAATCTTCCGATGAAAAAAAGAGTATATTCTCCCTGAAACGCAGCAGGATCGATACTTATGACTTCACCAGGCAGCTTGCTCCTCTTCTGGATGCCTATATCCCTCTGGAACGGGCATTGGGGATCATTGCAGAAGGTGCGGCGGAACCGGAACAGAGGGATTTTGTCAATTCTCTGCGCAGGGGATTGCATGAGGGGAAAACCTTTTCATTTCTGGTGCGTTCCCACGGCACTCTTTTCCCCTCCTATTATGCAAACCTTATTGAAAGCGGTGAGGAAACAGGCTGTCTTCCGGAGGCGGTACGGCAGTTGTATAAATTTATGGGAGAGTCCAGAGAACTGAAAGATTTTATCGTATCCAGTTCCATTTATCCCCTTGCGATCCTTGCGGTTACCCTTCTTGTTTCCATACTTCTTTTTACAGTTTTCGTACCCAGATTTGCAAAAATCTTTACGGATATGGGCAAAGGGATGCCCCCTTCCATGGAATTTCTGCTGGCAGTAAGTTCTTTTGCCTCTTACGCATGGTGGCTCATTCCCTGCCTGCTTTTCATTGTATGGCAGATTTTAAAGAAGAGTATGGGTAAAGAAATGCTTTCTCTGAAAATCAGCCAGGGAGTTTTGAAAATCCCTGTATTCGGCAGGATCGTTTCCGATCTGGAAATGTGCCGCTACATCCGTACCCTTGCCATTCTCATCGGCAACCACGTGGAGATCATTAAAACAGTACGCATTGCGGGAAAAATCATCCGCAATCCGGTTATTGCCAACACTTTTGCCCATGTGGACAGAAAACTCAAAGGCGGGGAAAAACTTTCTGCCGCATTTACAGGAAATATTTTTCTTCCGCCGGGAACTGTCCCCATGCTCCGTGTCGGGGAGGAATCCGGTACGGTGGGAGAGATGATGGGCGGGATCGCTTCAAGACTGGAAAATGATACCAGACAGAAGATCAAAAGGCTGTTGAGTCTTTTTGAACCCTTTGTCATTATTTTCCTTGCAGTGATCGTGCTTATTGTTGTTGTATCGATCTTTATCGCCATGATGGAAATAAATTCAATAGGTCAGGGAGGACCAAAATTATGAAAACAAACATGAATAAAGAAAAAATCGCAAAGAAAGTCATTTGCAGACACAATCCTTTTACCCTTATTGAAGTGGTGGTGGTCATCATTATCCTTGTGACCCTTGCCTCCATTGCGACCCCCATGTATTTAAGTTATGTAAAAAAAGCCAATGTGGGGGCGGCGCGCACGCAGCTCAAACTTTTACAGGATGCCATTACCGGGTACAAGCTGGATACCGGCAGTTTCCCGGAATCTCTGGAAAATCTTGTCACCAAAGATGAACAGAATGAAAAATGGGATGGCCCCTATATCCAGCGGATTCCCAAAGACCCCTGGGGCAATGATTTTATTTATACTTTCCCCGGAGAAAACGGAGAATATGACCTTATGAGTTACGGAGCGGATGGTCAGGCCGGCGGCAGCGGGGAAAATGCGGATATCACCTCCTGGGATAATACCGCTGAAAAAGAGTGATTATTAGGTCAAAAGGGTTCAGCAGGATGAAGAACAAGGGCAGAAGAAATTGCTTCCATTTACCTTTTACCCTTATTGAACTTGTTGTCGTCATTGCTGTTATTGTCCTTACCCTCGGACTTGTTGCAGCAACCTTCCGCGGGGAATCCGCTGCCAGACAGATGGAAAATCTTGCCATAGGTTTTGAGTCTTTCTGTGCAAGGGCGCGCTTTCAGGCACAGGAGCACGGGGAAGATATATTGGTATGTTTTTCTCCTGACACAAAGGAATTTATCACAAGAAGGACTTTGACGGATGAGGAACTTGCCGCAGAAGAACGCAGGCGGGAGGAAGTGAAAGAGGGGGAGGAAGTGGAAAAAGAGCCTCCGGTGCAGTTAAAATGGAAACTTCCGGAAAAGATCACTGTGGGGGAGGACGATTTTGCAGAAGAGGATGCAGATGAAGAACACTTTTTTGAAGTATTCCGTTTTTTCCCTGACGGCGGGGCTTCTTCCATAAGAAAATTTCATGTGCAGTGCAAAAATCTCTCCCGCACCTACGATATATCCCCCATTACCGGGCTTCTTGTTACTGTAAAAGAGGAGAATATGCCATGAAAAAACATTTTCTTTTTTCTTTTACGCTTCTGGAAGTAGTTATAGCCCTTGCCATTCTTGCCATCAGTCTTACGGGGATATTGGAAATGATGACCCAATCCCAGAGAAGATTGAGTAAAAGTTACGAAAAATGGGAAAGGATGCATGTTCTTTCCCAGGCGGCGGAATTTTATCTTATGCAGAATGATGATCCGCCGGATATCCCTGAATTCATTTTCCCTTACAGGGATTATGAAGTGGATATGAGTATGGAGGATGTGCCGGATCTCCCCGAAGAACTCAATGACCTTATGGGGCAGGTTCCGTTGAAATGCCTTACTTTACAGTTGCGGAAAGTACCGGAAAATGAAGTGGTGGATATATTACGCATCGACCGTTTGAGTTATGATTCGGAGGGTTCTTTTGATGAAAACTGATAAGAGTATCCTTCCGGAAAAACGATTTTTCACACTTGTTGAAATGATTGCAGCCATGGCGGTAATGATCTTTGTAGCGTTGATCATCGGCACAGCCTCCATGAGTTTCTACAATACCTGGGCAAGAACCGGGAAAATCACTTCTTTTCTGAAATCAGCCCAGGCAATAGACAGGATCGCCGATAATTATTTCCGCAATATGATCCCTTTCAAATGGAAAGATGAAGAGGACAACAACAAAGAAAAATTTGTCTTTGAGGGCAAAAGTGATTCCATACTTTTTACCGCCCTGAGGAGAAGTCACGGCGGGGATAAAGGGGGACTTATCTTCATAAAATTATATGTGGAAAATGATGAACTTATTGCGGAATATTCCCCCTATCCCTTTCTCCCCTGGGAGGAGGAAGGTGTCCATGAAACAAAAAAAGAGGTGATCACGTCCAATGTGGCAAGCATCAGTTTTCTCTATGCGGAACGGGATGATGAGGAAGATTCCGGCATGGAATTTCTGGAAGAGTGGGAGGAAGAGGAGCATGAGGCGATCCCGCTGGCTGTCCAGATGACTGTCACATGGAAAAACGGAAGAAAAGAACAATGGCTGCGCCGCACTGCCGGTACAAGTAAATACAGTACTCTCGGATACAGACAAACGCCAACATTGGATTAAAATATGCAGAAACTTGCCCGAAAAAAATTTTTACAGCTCATACAGCACAGAAAACGGCAGAAGCATGAAAAAGGTTCTGCACTTGTAGCCGTCCTCTGCCTTGTATTTCTCGGAGGTATGCTGGCGGCGGCGGTGGCGGGAATGACGTTTATAAGTACGATGGATATGGCGGCACATACAAGTATCCAGAGATCCTGTTACATCAACGAGGGAGTAATGAACCGGGTAAGTTTCCTTATTTCCGCCGACAGAAACCAGAATGGTACAAATCAGATCCTGGGGGATGTGGATTACGAAGAATATGAGTATGACCGTTTTCTGCCGGACGGGGTCATCCATGAAGTGGATTATTATGGAGATAAGGTACGGGTAACGGTTTATGATGCCATCTCCGGCTGGGATCTTTCTTCTGCTTCCAACAGATACCGCAATACACTGCGTGCCTTTACCACCGAACTGGATACAGAGCAGGAGATCATTGATGCCGTCAATGACCTTACTGCCCGCATTGCCGACTATGTGGACAGTAATGATACAGTAAGTACAAGTTCCAATGCCGGAAGTGAATCTTCCGAAGGGATGGAAAAAGAGGATTATGAATCCGAAAAGATGCGTCCCCTGCCCCGGAACGGAGCGATGCAGTACAGGGAGGAACTCTATTACATCAAAGGCCTGACCGATTTTTTCCCCCCGGACAGATTTGGAAGATTAAGTCAGATCCGGTTGATTCCGCCGGAGGGGACAGTGATACTCAATGGAACGCCCTCATTCTTTTCCGCCACGCCGCAGATGATCGCACTTCTGGCGGATCTGGAAGAGGATGAACTTGCCTCTGTCCTTGCAGCAAGGGAAAAACTGCGGAAAGAGCGTATCAAAATAAGTGATGAACTGGATATGGGGATCCCGGCAAAACTGCAAAGGAATATGTCCTGGGTTCCCAGCAATTATTATACCGTAAATATCGAACCCTCCCCCAATGCCAAACGCCCCTCCAAACGCCTGACTGCTACTTTCGGCGCACTGGATATTTCCGGAGCAAATGAAGAGATCCAGGAATATCTGGAATGGGTCATTTACTGATTGAAACAGTATTGCTTAAACAAGTCCGTGATAACGGCGCAAGGCTTTCACCCATTCTGCAAGTCTTTTTTCATATTGAGGAGTCATAAGGGGTTTTTCTTTATCCTCCTGCAAAGCATAGGTAAGGATCTGCTGCAAAAGAAAATTGTTCTGCATATTTTTTCCGGCATTTTCCGGAAGAAGCCCGGATTCTTCCAGAAAGACAAGTTCCGCGGCAGTAAGTTCAAAGGAACAATCCTCTTTTTCTGTTGCGCGTTTCAACAACAGGAACAATGCTTCATAGGTTCTGGGCAGAACGAGAAAAGGGGCGGTATGTTTCAGAAGAAACGAGGCATAATCACATAGAAGCAGATAATTGGCGGTATGCCGGGCAATGGCATCAAAAGAAGTGATATATTCCATTTCCTTCGGGTTGAAAATATCAGATGAGGAAGAATTTTTCCCTTCTTTATGGGCAAAAGAAAGATGAAAGACACGGAAAAGTCCGGCGGAGGGACAGTGTTTTGCTGTAACACTCCTTCCTCCTTTCAACATAAGATCGATCCTGCCGAAATCTTTTGTAAAAGTATTTACAATAAGACTTTTTTCCCGGTAAGGGATCATACGCAAAATAATGCAAAAAGTTTTTTCTTCCATATTTTTTTCTTTCTTTATAAGAGGCAATTAAAAAAGTCATCCGGAAGATTGACAATCGCCGGAAATGCTCCATTTGCAGAAAAAGTCAATACTGACAGCCTTTTGAAGACTTTTAAAATCACCTCATAAATTAGCACAGAAAAAGTTGTTTTTCAAGGCAGAAGTCCGGTTCTTTTCAAAAAAGGGATATGGGAAAAATTTTTCCCGGTCCATTTCCTTTGCCCATAAATCTTCTTACATAAAGATAAAACAGACAATAAACCGGATTTTTTTACGTTTTCTGCTTGAAAAATCAGAAAAAAAGTTTATAATTAGAATGTGGGAAAGAGTGAGAAAACAGGAAAGAAGCCTGTGGCCTCAAATAATTCTGTCCGGAGGAAAAAGCATATATGAGGATCATCTGTCCTTATTGTAAAATAGATCGGGAGATCGAACACACAAAAGGCCCCTGCAATATTGAATGTGTCTGCGGGCAGAAATTTCCTTTGGACGAAAAGTGTATCATTGAAGAATTTTCGGAAGTGGATACCGTTCTGCCGGATCACATAGGGAAATATAAGGTACTGGATCTTATAGGCTTTGGCGGCATGGGCAAGATCTATAAAGTATTTCACCCCCAGTTGCAGATCGCCGTAGCGCTGAAATCCCTGAAAAATGAGTTTGCCGGTGATGAACGCTCCTGCGGGCGTTTTATCCGGTCAGCGAAGATCTGTGCAAGGATCAGCCACCCGAATGTGGTAAGGATCTATGATTGCAATTATACAGAGGAAAATACTCTTTTCCTTGTTATGGAATACCTTACCGGCGGAAGTGTGCAGGATATTCTGGATAAAAATGGATATATTTCCGAAAAAGAAACAGCCCAAATCGCCTCCGGAGTATGCAAAGGACTTATCGAAGCAGAATCCAGAAATATTGTCCACAGAGATATCAAACCCGAAAATTTGATGTTTGATGCCAATGGCGTTGTAAAGATCCTTGATCTGGGACTTGCCAAAATCTCCAATGATGCAAGGATCAATAATGAAACAAGATTTGCAGAAACCCTTATCAATACCTCACTGGGAACGGCAGAATATATGTCTCCGGAACAGACTCTGGATGCAAAAAGTTGCGATTGCAGAAGTGATATATATTCTCTGGGAGCTACAATGTATCATATGCTTACAGGAAAATTTCCTTTCGGAACAGGGGATGCGGCAGAATTGAAAAAGAAACACGCTTTGCAGGAATTGAGTCCGCCCTCATCCGTTATGGAAAATATCTCACCTCTTATGGATATGATCATTTTGAAATGTATGGCAAAAAACCGTTCCCAACGATACCAGAGTGCCGGAGAATTGTATAAAGATCTCATAGCATTTCTGGATGGGGAAACGCTTTTGCCTTCTTTCCGGAAAGATAAAACAAAATCCCTTCCGCATTGGAAAAAACTGGAATTTTCTTTCAATTATTTCTTTTTCAAAAAATACCCCTCATGGGAAAAATTGGCACAGGAAGCAAGATTTCTTTCGCCATTTTCCCTTTTTCTGCTCCTTCTGCTTATAATTCTGACGGCATTTTTCAGTGCTTATCTTACTATGGAAGCCACTCCGGGATTGCCGGTGGATCTATTGCTCCATGAATAAAAATCATTATAAACAAGGCAAATTTTTCCCTATGAATATCTTTCAATTTTTTCACAGTCCCTTTTTACAGAAAAACAGGAAAAAAATCCTGTTTTGTGCCATTATTCTTCTGCTTCTGACAGGAACACTTGTACGGATGATTGCCATGAACTATGCACCCGGTCATTTTCTTCATCATGACGGAGGCGATTATCTGAATATATCGGAACAGCTTGTCAAAGGCAACGGATTTTCCAAAACCAATATTTTATGGTACGAAGCCACGCCCCCGGGGTATAATGGAGAACCCCATACCGCTTTTCACAGACCGCCACTTCTGCCGTTACTGGGAACGGTGTTTTACATTCTGCCTTTTGATGTGATTTTTTCAGCCAAAACAGCGGTATTTCTTATGAGTATGCTCTGTACTCTTATGGTTTATTTTCTTGCAAAAGAGATTTTTGAAAGCAGGAAAACAGCTTTCCTTGCGGCATTGATCTATACGTTTTACCCATATTCCATTTATTACAGTCTTTATTATTCCTCTGAAAAACTGTTTCTTTTTTTGCTGTGCGGGAGTTTCTATTTTCTTTCCCGGTGTATCAAAAAAGATTATTCCCTGCTTCATGCAACTCTGTGCGGAGGAATGATGGCACTTGCCACCCTTACCCGTCCCCAGGGATTCGGACTCTTTCTGTTGCTGGGTTTTACAGGAACTCTTTTTATGCTTTTCAATAAAAAACTCCGTTATAAATTATTCAAAAGCCTTGTTTTTTATACGCTGGGAGCCTTTCTTCTTCTTTCCCCGTGGATGTTGCGCAATTACCTTGCCGCAGGCAAACCAACGCCCCTTACTTTTTTTGATGCCTATTCCTTTGCACAGGCATCCAGCGATGTTTCCTATATGAGTTACCGCTATGTGGATACGCTGCAATATAAAGAAATAACAGATAAAACCTGGATTGCGTTTCACCATGAAAAAAGAGAGATTTTGGCACGGAAAGGAATATATGATCTGCCGTCAAGTAATCCTTATTGGAAAAAATGGGCATGGGAATATATCCGGCAGAATCCGCAAAAGATGGCATATATCGTATGGAACAGAATATTGCATTGCTTCCGGGCAGTCCCCAATACAGCGGCGACGGGAATGATGGTTACATATTTAATCCGGCTGTATTTCATTCCCTTTATTCTCCTGTTTTTTGTTGGAATATATTTTGCAAGGAAAAATATCCGTGCGCTTTTGCTGCTCCTTTCCCCTGTGACGGTTTTATTTTTTGCAATACCTTTTCTGATGCTTTTGCGTTACCGTTATCCTTTTTTTGCCCCTGTTGCGGCATTGTTTGCTTCTTACGGTCTGATCAGCGTGATAGAACAGTATTTTACTTTCCTGCATAAAAGACAAAAAATGTAAAAATAATACTTCCGACACTCTGTGTTTGGAAAAATTGAACACTCCTTGTCATTCGTGGTGATGCGTTTAGTTTTACTATGGTCATTTCAACAAAAGAAAGCAAAAAAACGGCAAAAAAATCAAAAAAGGACTTGAAAAAATCAAAAAAGAGGATATATTATATGACATCATTGCGGGGTAGAGCATTGGTAGCTCATCAGGCTCATAACCTGAAGGTAGTAGGTTCGATTCCTGCCCCCGCTACCAACGATTTTTACAGGACTTGTTAACGCAAGTCCTTTTTTTACGCTCAAATTAAGGAAGTTGCAGCAGAAACGTCTTGGTTTTCCACGCTGCCTTTGTTGTTTTGAATGATCCTCTGTTAATGTCGAAAACCGGGAAATCTACCGCTTTTTGTGTTCAATCTGTGTGCAATCTGTGTGCAAAATGTGTGCAAAATTCCCGCCTTGACATTAAAATAACACCTCTTAAAGAAAAGTCAAGCAACTTTATTCACCTGACTCGCTACAACTGCTCCACCCGCAACATCTCACAATATATCAAAAGGTATTCCATGCAGGGGAACGCAACAACGGTTCCCCCTGCATTTAATCATATATTCACCTGCCATGACTTCCCAGGCTCCGATTGCAGCCGGAGAAGTCTATCTTTATTTCATAACGGAGAGCGCAACAACGGCTCCCCGTTATACCTTTTGACTAATCTCATGGATTAAATGGAACTATTATGGAATTTTTAATTGAAATTCATCATTCAAGGAGTATATTACAGGAGGTTCCGGATGGTCCGGTACCGTTAAAACAGGAGAAGCAGATTATTGACAGAATGGAGAAGCTGCATTAAAAATAAAATTAAAGATAGATTGATTCGTGTCTTTTAGTTTGTGGGTAAGGAAACGCCAAATCATTATTACAACACAGAAACGAAAAGGATGCGTCCGATATTATTCGGGCGTATTTTTATTGTTTGTGTTGTCGGTATTGGCGTACCTCTTACCCGAGCTTTGATGTACGCCCTCTTTATTGGTCCGGATCTGTGTTGAAACGGAGAAACGAGATGAAGAGTTTTTTTGACAAAGCTGTTGCGAAAATAAAGAAGGATGTTGTTGAAAACAAAGAAGACCTGAAAGAGAATTTGAAAACTGCCGGTTACATAGCCGGGGGAGTGGCTGCAATCTCTATTGCTCCTGTCGCGGCAGTAGGTATAGTTGGCGGTTTAGCAGTTAAACATTTTGTCGATAAGAAGAAGGCTCAAGATGATGCTGCCAATGCAGAAGTGGAGCAGCAAAAGGCAGAAATTAGTTTAAAATTCGAAGAGGCTAAAAAACAATTTATTGAGCTCTACTCTGCTTTTAATGATAATTGCAACGATGATGATGTGCGTGAAAATATGTTGTTTACGTTGGCGGCAATAGCAACAGCCACTGCCGGATATGATGGACATATTTCTGATGATGAAAAGTCCAAATTGGCAACTATCATACAATCCGCACAAGACTCCAATATGGCACAGAGACGAAAGGATAGAATCAATGATTTCCTCAATCATCCGCCCAAATTGCAAGAGGCCATTGAATCTATAAATGCCATTCCTGGGTGCGACAAGAATATATTCCGCAATTTGATAATTATGATAAGTTGCTGTGATGGTGAATATTCAGAGGAAGAGCGAGCAGTTTTGACCACCTGGGATACTCTAAACGCTTGAGGATAAGATGGATATCATTTTAGGTTCCTTTAATGTATTGAATCTTAATACCAAAGATGACGAAAAGAGCAATTTCAAAGAAGACAAATGTCGTAAAATTGCTGACATCATACGTCATGAAGGATTTGATATTATTGCACTTCAGGAAATCCAAACGGATGATGCCGTTTCGAGAATCATTCATTACCTGAATGGCAACGACAACGAATCTCCATATCAATATTGTCATTGCGGATCTTTATATCAGGAACTGAATGATGCCGGAATATTAAACCGTAATGGAGCTAAATTTAAGAGTGATTACGGTTTTATTTGGAATACCGACAAAGTATACCTCTATGGGGATAAAGCTCTCTATAAAGCGTTAGATGACATCGAAAAGAAGGAATGGGATTCATTCATCGAACATCTCATTGATATTCTGGTGGAAACTTACAAAAGCATGAGCAGTCAAACCGGTTTGAAATCCGGACTTTTCGCAAGGTTGCCTCAAGGAGAAGCTTTGAGCAAATACCGTTCGACACTTCGCAATACACTGCATCAAACGTTGCGTCCGCCATTAATCGCCTGCTTCAGACCATCAGGTATGTTCGGTTCTTTACTTCATGAGATCAGGATTATCAATACGCATACCCAGTGGAGCAAGGGCAAAAGTGATGAAAAGACTGCAAAGCAAATACGTATGGAAGAGATGAATTTTATCCAACGTACATTGCACAATAAGGTCAATGAATTGCGTACGGGATCTTTCAATTCAGTATATACATTTGTAGCAGGTGATTTTAATTTAAGTGCCGCTGAAATAGGCAATTCCATAGAAGGAATGATAACGGTTCAAAATGCTCCTTCCACATGTAAGTGGGATGCGGAACAAAACAGTATGACGTTTAAAAGTAATTATGACCATTTCGCCTATAATGAAGAGAGAATAGCGAATTTTGTCCATGACGGAGCTAAAACAATAGGCGTAGAAAATGATAATTTTACGTTAAATAAATCAAATAAAACAGTAACTGTTTCCGATCATATCCCGATTAAAATGAAAATCAGCTTTTAAAACAGGAGTTTTCTATGAATACAACAAACAATGAACAATTGAAAGCCGCTTATGCATTAAATATGTGCATGGTGTCATTGTCGCAAATCGTTGATTATAATGATATAAATATTCTCAAACAGGAATACGATGCCATACTCAATAATTTGAATGTAGAGAATATTATCAAGGATGAAGCAATGCTTGAAGCATTGAAAAAGATTCTCGACACCTGCCATTTTTACATCCTTCATGAGAAAGATAAGGAGTTGTTGAAAAAGAAGCAAGCAGCCCGTATGAAAAGTGCTCTCACAAATGCCCTGGCAAATGGAGGTCGGGTAATTGCAATCTTCAGTAATCCTAATCCCTGGAGCATTGCAGCAACAGCAGGAATTATGCTGGGAGCTGCTGCAATAAGTTATAAATCGGAGAAGAATAAAGCGTTGATGGAAAATGAAGCCGAGGCATGGGAACTGGAGAAAAGTGCCTTGGAACAACTTCATAATTTACGCAGAACTCTTTTTGAAACAGCTTGGAGACTTTCAGATCACTATAAGTTTCCGGATGAATTACGGTTGACCGAAAAGCAGATAACTATTTACAACAATGCGGTTGCAGATCCCGATCCACAGAGTCGTTATATTCGTTTGGACTTGTTGAGGGATAAATTTCAAGCATATCCTTTATTTTGGTATTATCTTGCCAGAGCGGCTCTGGAGACTTCGGAGCTTTATCGTAAATTAGGACCAGATGAAAAGGAACGCCGCATCAATCCCAGAAAGCCCAACAGTGGTATTTATAATTATTATCGTAATGAAGCCAAAACGGCACTGGATGAATTTGTCGCCAAACACAGTGAAGTTCAACTTTTGCGGGAAGATATAATTGCGGCCTCGGCCTATATCGATTCATCCCTGTTTTACGAAGATAATCCTGAAGAAATGAAGAGAAGAATCGACTATGCTCGCAAGATCGCCGGATTTGATTTGGAAATAATCCAAACTTGCTCATTTCGCTACTGCCAACTTATTAAGATGTTTGCCGACAAAGGACAAGCTGAACAGGCGATGGAATGTCGGCAGTCTGCAGAATACTGTCTTAAATTGTTGCTGCATGAAGACTATAATGCCGATCTGAATGGAATGGCATTGAGTCAGATTTACAAAGAATCGAATGCGAAAGATGCAAAACTAAAATATGATCTGCTCAAAGATTGTATCGGACAAAAGACGCCTTTCGTTTATAATAATTTGCTTCCATGGGATGAGGATTGTTATAGGCAAGACCTGAAAGAATATCTTGACGGGAACCAATTATTCCACTCCATAGGTCAATACTTTGAAGGCCGTATCCGATGCCTTTTGATTGATCTTTATCAGGCAATATACAAAAGCAGCAATCTTGATGATAATACTCCTCTGGTTGAATTGAAAGGGTCTGTTGAAGCAGAAAATTGGAAGTCGGATATTTGCGGTAAAATAATTATGCAGGATGTTGACTCGATATCTCCGGATATTCAAAAGATCAGGAAACTGTTGTGTTGTTCCCAGAAAGCAGAAGATGCAATCAATGCTTATCTTGAGCAAATAAAAGTATTTTTGGAATCTGCCAGCACAACTGAACGTCGCGGAAAATCCCTGTGGATGAAATCGTATCTTGTCAATTTTGAACGCAGTGAGTTGGATAAATGGCAGGAGAAACTCAATAAAGCCTTATACAAAGCTGTTTCAGAACTTGCTGTTGGAGTAACAAATCAGCTGCGTGATCAAGCCCCAGGAGAAAAAGAAGAATATATCCTTGATCTTGCAAGTTTTATAACAGCAGAAACTTTAAGAATGAAGGCTATTATACAAGATTTTACAATAGGTAAATTCAAATATCATAACTATACTCCGCCCAAAGGAATATTTACATTATAACATTTGTATATGGCAAAAAATAGATGCTCCCTCTGCCGGTATCATTCCGGCAGAGGGGTGCGGTTATTTGTTTACGAGCTTGCTGACAAGTTTGATTGCGGCGATAGTTGCTCCGACACCGGCAGCAAAGGCGGTTGTCAGTGCAGCAATAATCCAAGAATCATCTTGATTATCTTTAAGCGGATTATGGTCGCGATTCTCATTTTCATTCTCCATCA
>JAGBXB010000128.1 GCA_017629515.1 Lentisphaeria bacterium
ATCTTTCAGAATAACAGGAATGGAAAGTTTGAAATCCTGAATGATCTCGGCATCCAGCGTAGCATAAAAGACGAAAAGATCGCAGAATACTGCCCCGTCCGGGAAAAATTCCCATTTGAGACATAAATAAAAATCTTTCAGTACTTCCCCTTTTTCATCTTTCCAGCTTATCCGGGGAAATTCCACAACTTTCGCCCCGTCGCAACTGAAACGGTTTACCGGGGTATCTTTGTCACACACCGGATGAAAAAGAGTTTTTCCCTGTCTGATGGAAAAGGGGGAGGCAGATAAATTCCACGCATCAAACTTTTTCCCGTCGGATTCGATCACACTTGCAACAGAGGGAAAACCTCCGGTAACAGGGGAAAATGTATATTCGGCAGTTGCCGTTTTCAATGTAAAAGCATTCATATCAGCAAGTCCTTTTTCTTGTAAAGGGAACATCTTCACTCAAAGTCTGGCGGTAAACAGATAATGTATTATCCCGCAGATTTTCCAACTGTCTTACTTTCCAATGCAGATGCCACGCGCCGCCCTGATAGTCCATACGGGGTTCCCAACCGAGAATGGAGTCATTTTCCGCTACAGGGATCACCTCTTTCACATTGGCAAGTTCTTTTGCCACGATATCCAGCATATCATCCATAATGGCATTTGCCACGGTAAAATCCGGTTCGATCTCTATTCTTCTGTTGAGAATGAACCATTTTTTATTATGCAGTGTACTGCGGAGCATGGCGCGGTAGAACATCCCCACCCCCAGAATCTTTTCCGCAGTTTCCTTACGGCAGAGCGGAGCTTTTTCCACTGCTTCTTTCATCAGCAGAACTCCTTTATCCCATGCAGGCAGAACGATATTTTCCAATGCCTTGATATCCTCGTGCATCATCCGTCCGCAGGCAGATCCTCCAAAGACCATTTCCGGGAAGTAGGCAGGGTGCATAAGGGAAGAACCGCAGACACTCTGGGGTGTGGAAGGATATTTCATATCCTGTTCGGTAAAGGGATAAAGATAAGGCAGGAACACAAAGGGATATGCCGCCCCCACCCGCATTGTGGCACACTGGTCACCGAAACTGGGTGCATAATGATTCATGCTTTCGCTCCACAGATCCCATGCTTCCACAGCAAGAGAAGCCCCCTCTTCGCCGAAATCCCTTGCGGCGATCTTATAAAGGATCTCTTTCATATCCACTTCCGGAGACCAGAAAGACCATTTACTGCATTCGGAGATCACAGAAGGATACCAGCCGAAATGGTGGGAATCCATAAGTCCGGAAAGACCGTATTTTTTTCTTGCTTCGTGCATTTTACTGTAACGACGCATCCACTGCTGGGGAACAGGGATATAGGGAACGATCCCGGCATCCCAGGTGCGTCCACCGGTATTGGTCATGGCGTACAGAGTAAGTCCGATTTCTTTTGCCGCTTCCGCTTCGCATGTGAACATTCTGCTGGGGCCGGGGAAAGTAATGGAGTAATCGGACTGCATCACCATGTGATTGGGGAAGCGTCTCTGCTCATACATTTCAAAGGTGACAAGAAGAGACACATCTCTGGACATGGTACGGATCATTTCCTGCTGGGGTTCGGCAGGCGCTCTGCCAAAACCGTAAGTCCAGAAAATGATATCGGCAGTGGGATTATATTTTCGTACAGCCTTTTTCACCGCATCCACCCACTGGGGATAATCGGAACAGGGCCACCAGCCGGAACCCGGTTTATCTCCACAGATCCCCTGGGTATAGGGATTTGCCCCACCGGGGGTGGTCAAGTGACTGTTGGCTCTGGGGTCTTTCGTGGGAAATTCACACGCTTCACTTACAAGAACGATCCCCTTTGCGCCGGGAGAATGTTTGAACAATGCGCCGAAAGAACCGTCAAAGAAGCCGGCAGCATCGGTATCGTCCGGGTGCTTGTAGCCGGAAAGATAACTGTAAATATATACACCAAGCCCGTATTTTGCAGCTCTGCGGATGAGAGTATTTACATCAATGGGGCCCTGTCTTGTTTTATCCGGAGCCGTAAGCATAACGATAATGGAATCAAATCCGGCATGGGCGATCCCGGCAAGGTGGTTATCCGGAAACTGGTCAAGACCGTAACCGGAATGGGTCATACGGGGAGCAAACAACGGGGCACGGCGGATCTTTTCACATTTTGTAAGTGCCGGGATCTGTCGCAAGTTCATAAGATCCTCTACATAATACACCCCCTGGGCTGTTCCGATCCAGCTTTCCCCCTCCACGATGATGCGATCCGCATCGCAGGAATAGAAATAGGCTCTGGAATCATTGCATACTTCCGTGGGCGTATCGCCTTTTTTTGCCATTTCCGTTAAAAAGATCTCTTTTTCTTTCTTTTCATCGCTTTTCAGAAGCGGAAGAGATATCTTCATACTTACAAAGAAATAATCCTGCATATCGGAGGCTGCCCGCAGCAAACCAACTGTCGCATCTTCCGGTACACGGATCACCCAGGAGGCATCCACAAGGATCTCATCCTGTCGGACTTTTTCCACCTTATCATTTCTTCTGTCAGAAAGATGGATCCTGTCCAGAAATTCTCTGAACTCATAAGGCTGTTCGATTTTCATAAAAGTTCCCCTTTATTTTACTATCTCTGCAATAATTGTTTTTCCCTTGTAAATCATACTTGCTTTCACCGTGCAATTTTCTTTTCCCCGGACAAAACACATACATTTTCCATGGAAGGCTTTACAGTAAGGTGTATGGAATACATCCGTACTGGCAGCATTTCCGCCGTCGGCTGCAAGGATCTTCCCATTGCTTTCAAAGGTGATGAGGTTGTCTGCATCCGGGCAGAGATTGCCTTCGGCATCCACGATGGAAGCTGTAACAAAAAGTGTTTCATTTGTACGGTCGGCTTCCAGTTGGATCGCAGCAGGTTCTCCGGCAGTACGGATAAATGTTTCTTCAAGGACATTTCCTTTTTCATCCAATGCTTTCACCCGTATTTCCCCTTTTTCATAAGGCACACTTGCCCAGACAAGACGGGAATAGCCTAAAATCTTTTTCACATTGCGGCTCTTTGCCCCCATGCTTTTTCCATTGACAAAAAGTTCCACCGTTTTATAATTGGTATAACACTGTACCGGAACGTGTTTGTGGCCCTCCCAGTTCCAATGGGGCATAAGGTACAATACTTTCTCTTTTGTCCAACGGCTTTTGTAAAGATAGGCACGGTTTTTCGGTATTCCGCAAAGATCGAATATTCCGTAAAAGGAACTGCGTACGGGCCACTCTTCCCGGTAGGGGGTGGGTTCGCCTAAATAATCAAAACCCGTCCAGACAAATTCCCCCATGACAAAGGGATTTTCATCCTGTCCTTTGAACTCATGTTCCGGAATGGTTGCTCCCGGAGAGTTGCAAAGATCGAAACTGTCGATCTGCAAATCGGGCTTTTTCACGAGTTCCTCAAAGAGATAGTCGGAATATTCCCCCCGGCTGCTGATGGTGGAGGCACTTTCCGAAGCATATATGGGGGCATCCGGGAAAGTATGATGATACAGGGAATAAATATAAGGCTTGTAATTAAAGCCTTTGATATCCACATCATCAAATAATCCTCCTGTGATACTGTCATCGCCATTATTCAGTCCGGCAGTAGTGGGGCGGGAGGGATCTTCATCGTGACAGATGGAGCAAAGGTGCTTTGTCATTACGGGACCGTCTGCCGTATATTGTTCGTCGATCTCGTTACCGATACTCCACATCATTACCGAAGGGTGATTGGCATCTCTTCTTATCATATCCCGCAGATCTTTTTCCCCCCATTCATCAAAATAAAGATGCACGCCATTGGGACATTTGGGAAGTTTCCATTCATCGTATGCTTCACAGATCACAAGAAAACCCATGGAGTCACAGAGATCAAGCAGTTCCGGATCCGGGGGATTATGGGCGGTACGGATGGCGTTGCAGCCGATACTTTTTAAAAGTTTCAGTCTGTGTTCTGTCACATCCCGGTCAACGGCAGCTCCAATGATCCCCAGATCGTGATGCAGACATACCCCTTTAAATTTCATCTTTTCCCCATTGAGGAAAAATCCGTCGTGCGCATCAAATTTCATATCCCGGAAGCCGAAACGCGTTTCCCGCCTCCCTCCGGCTATTTCCGTTACAAGTGTATAAAGGACAGGATCATCCACACTCCACTTTTCCACATTTTCCAGTGTAAAAGCCACATCTGCGGAGTCCGTTATTTTTTCCCTTTTTTCCGCAACACACATTCCGTTTTTATCCAGAATGGCAAACAGGATCTCTTCCTCTTTTCCGGCAGGATTCTCGATTTGAGTACGGATCTTTACCGTATTTTCCTTTGTGACGATACGCGTTCCCCACATCTTTACATGGATAAGAGGCTCTACCACCATCCGCACATGCCGGTAGATCCCTGCTCCGGGATACCATCTGCTTGCCCCGGGAAGATTTTCCGCAGAAACGGCAAGGATATTTTCCCCTTCCTTTACAAAAGAGGTGATATCCGCAGAAAATGAGGAATATCCATAGGGTCTTCCGGTCACATATTTTCCATTGCAATAGACTTTCGACCAGCTCATCACGCCGTCAAATTCAATGCGGAAATGTTTCTCTTTTATGCCGGAAAGAGTAAAATTTTTCCTGTAAAACCCTTTTCCCACATGGGGCAATCCCCCGCTTCGTCCGGGGTGTACCATTTTCCATTCCCTGCCGCCATCCACATCAATAATGGTGATCTCGGCATCATTTTTTTCATCGAAAGGTCCTTTAATCGCCCAGTCATGGGGAATATCCACTTTTTCCCAGTTTTTATCGCTGAAACTTTCCTGCATAAAAATTTTTTCGCAGGAAAGATCTCTTGTAAAACGCCAATCTTTTTCAAAAAAATTTTCCATATTTCCCCGTCAGTTGAATTTTACAGTCCCATCTTCTGTTGGATAGATCCGCCACAAATCATTGCCCATTTCTTCCGCCTGCACAATTTTACCATTGAATGTGACTGAAGGAGTTTTTTCACAACGGAATTCCAGGAAGGCATTTTCCGAAGTCTTCCGGATTTCCAGGACAGGATGGATGGCTTTCACGATCTCCACACCTTTCCAGCAGGAAAGTTTTTCTTCATTTCTTCCGTAAAGAGTGGAGAGAAGATAGGTGTAAGTCCAGTAAGCGGGAACTCTGCGTTTGCTCCACTGGACATGACCCAGAAATTCTCTTGCGATGCGTTTATTTTTCAGAGCTTCCTCAATATGTTCTTCCAACTCTTTTTCCGTCATAAGTCCAAGTTTGATACAGCACATGAAGAAAGAATATACTTCCTGCCAGCCGGAGATCCCTTCATCGGAAGTATGGTAAATATCTTCCGCCCATTCCGGACGCTCCTCCCAGGGGGCACAGCGTTTTCTTGCATGGAGGAAGGCATCCATAAGCCCCATCATCTGTTTATTCATAAGAGTACAGTAGGCGTCCAGGGCTTCCTTGTAATGTCCCTCGGTTGTAATGTTATACAGTGCTTCCGTCCGGCAGTTATTTTCTATACTGCTTGCGCGATAGGAGAGGAAC
>JAGBXB010000129.1 GCA_017629515.1 Lentisphaeria bacterium
AGTTTTTTCACCTGGAGAATACAGGGACGGCGGGCGATGATGACACCGATCCTGTTTTCCGCAAGATGGGTTTTGAGCATCTCTTCAAATTTTGCTTTTTCCGTTGTGGTATCCACAACTTCCACAAAGTCCATTCCGGCGGCTTTGCAAAGTGCTTCCAGATCCACTTTGGGGGCGGCACTCATATCCAGATGACGGCCTGTTGCGGGATTTTCCTGCAAACCGGTCATGGCGGTTGTGGAGTTGTCAAGGATGATGACAACATGTCCGGTTGCGGGGCGGTTGTATGCCATTTCCACAAGTCCGGTAAGGCCACTGTGCAGGAAGGTACTGTCTCCGATAACGCTTACCACCTTTCTTGCCTCTTCTTCCGGCAGTGTATGACGCAGGCCCAGACCTGTACCGATACTTGCTCCCATACAGACGATACTGTCAATAGCAGAGAAGGGAGGCATCAGCCCCAGAGAGTAACAGCCGATATCCCCGGCAACGATACAGCCCATATCCCGCAGAACGGTATAAGTACCTCTGTGGGGACAGCCGGGGCAGAGGGCAGGGGGTCTGCCGGGTTTTGCCGCTTCTTCAGGTGTTTCATCTCCGGCAATAAGTTTCTTCACTCTGGAAACATTCAATTCTCCGAAAAGGAAAATATCTTTCTTTGCCGTTACCTCGATACCATTGGCGCGGATCTTTTCTGCAAGGAATTTTTCCCCTTCTTCCACTACCACGACTTTTTTGCAGCTCTTTACAAATTCTGCAATTTTTTCATAGGGGAGGGGCCAGGTCATGGCAAGTTTCAAAATCTTTGCATCGGGGGCGGCTTCCATGGAGTGCTGGAATGCTGCTCCGGAAGTAATGATTCCCAGTTCCGCTTTATCTTCACCGAAAGTCTGGATGAGAGAAGAGGAAGCGTTCCACTGTGCAAGATCTTTCATCTTCTGTTCCAGCTTCAAATGGGCAGGTTTGGCGAATGCGGGAACCATGCAATGATTCTTCACATCTTTTTCATAGTGACAGTCTGCCGGTTTTTCCGGAGTTTTGTGGCAGTTCACGATCCCCTGGGAGTGGCAGACTCTTGTAGTCATACGCAGAAGTACGGGAATGGAGAACTGTTCGGAAAGTTCAAAAGCTTTGATGGTAAGAGAGTATGCTTCCTGACTGTCGGAGGGTTCCAGCATGGGAAGATGGGCGGAGGCGGCATAAAGTCTGTTATCCTGTTCGTTCTGGCTGGAAGCCATGCCCGGATCATCGGCGGAAACGATCACAAGACCGCCTTTGGCTCCGGTATAAGCAAGAGTAAACAGCGGATCGGCTGCAACATTCAGCCCCACATGTTTCATGGTCACGATGGTTCTGCCGCCGCCGAAGGAAACACCGGAGGCAACTTCCAGAGCTACTTTTTCATTGGGAGCCCACTGGGCTTTTCCGCCAAGTTTGGCAAGGTGTTCAAGAATCTCTGTGGACGGGGTGCCGGGATAACCGGCTCCAAGTTTCACCCCGGCAGCGTAAGCACCGGCGGCAACGGCTTCATCGCCGCTCAATATCAGTCGTGTTTCAGACATAGTCTCTCCTTTTAATATAATTAGAAGTTTTACAGATAATTTATCATAATGTCCGGTATATTTCAAGGCTTTTTCAGGTATTTTCACCATGAGTAAAGCAGTTTTTTGCATCTTTTGCGGAAAATTTACATCATAAAGGGTATTTATTTTGCAAAATCCTGTTGATATTTTCTGCGGAAGAGGTTAAATTTAAAAGCAAAACAACTGTGTTGCAAATATAAAATATCCAGGAGGTATCATGGAAGAAAAAAGAGTAAAACTTATCATCATCGGTTGCGGCGGCAGAGGTTCCGGCTATGCAAAATATGTGGAAAACTTTCCCGGCAAAGCAGAGATCGTAGCGGTTGCCGAACCCAGGGATTTTTACCGTAATCAGGTGGGCGATTGGCACAATATCCCGGAAAATATGCGTTTCCGCACCTGGGAAGATATCGCCGCAATGCCTAAATTTGCCGATGGCGTTCTTGTCTGTACCATGGATGAACTCCATGAAGCTCCTGTTATGGCTTTCGCTGATAAAGGGTATCATATCCTGCTGGAAAAACCCATTGCCCCCACTCTGGAAGCCTGCCGCAGAATCGTGGCAAAGGTGAAAGAAAAAGGGATCATTTTTGCCGTCTGTCATGTACTGCGTTACACCCAGTTCACCAAACAGCTGAAAAAACTTCTTGTTGAGGGTGTAATTGGTGATATCGTTTCCATCCAGCATCTGGAACCTGTGGGGCACTGGCATCAGTGTCACTCCTTTGTGAGAGGAAACTGGCGGAACACAAAGGAAAGTTGTTTCATGCTCCTTGCCAAATGCTGTCATGATGTGGACTGGTTGAGCCATATCATGGGGAAAAAATGCAGTAAAATACACTCTTTCGGCTCTCTTTTTGAGTTCCGTGCTGATAAACAACCCGCCGGGGCTGCCGACCGCTGTACGGATTGCCCGACGGAAATTGAAAGTTTCTGTCCCTATTCCGCTTTGAAAATTTATATGCGGGACAGAATGGCAAAGGGGCAGAATGGCTGGCCCACAAATGTACTTACGCCGGAAGTGACCCCTGCAAGTGTGACAAAAGCACTCAAAGAAGGTCCTTACGGAAGATGTGTATATAAATGCGATAACGATGTGGTGGATAATCAGGTGGTGAATATGACTTTTGAAGATGGTTCCACCACCCAGATGGTCATGACTGCTTTCTGTAATGAAGGTGCACGCCAGACCCGTATTTTCGGTACAAAAGGCTCTATCGTTACGGACAGCACTCTTATCCACATCACCAACTTCCTTACCGGCGAAAAGCGCACTGTGGATACCAAGATCCTCAATGACGGCAGTATCAATACCGGTCACGGCGGCGGCGACGGCGGCGTGATGGACGCATTCATCCATGCTGTTGCCACTGGAGATACTTCAAGTATTATTTCCGGAGCAGATGAGACACTTGAATCCCATCTCATGTGTTTCCTTGCAGAAGAATCCCGTCTCACCGGCGAGGTCAGGGAAGTAAAATAATTTTATCCCTGCAAGTAATATCTACGACCTTCTGCAAACCGGAAAAAGTCTGCAGAAGGCCGTTTTTATTTTTAAACTTTTTTATTTATGTTTTTCCGCGTCCGGGATCTCTTCTTCCGGGATCCTCTGCACCTGGATATTGTCTATATCTATTTTGCCTGTGATACGCAACGCCAGAACTCTGCTTCCCCGTTTGACGGCAGGAGAGTCGATGATAAGGGAGTAAGAAGTCCATTTATTCTTTGAAGAAGGTTTGACGGAGGAATTTTTTGCTTTGGAATATTTGCCATCGGTTCTCACGGAAACAAAAAGTTCCCCTTCGCCCCTTGCGGAAAGAGTGATGGAATATCTTGCCGCTTTTTTATCCGGTTCATTCATGTAAAGATCCACGAAAGAATTTCTCCCCTCAATGGAAATATAATTTTTCCCGCTTGCCGGATCATTCTTGCCAATGGCACATTTTCCTACATTATTTTCATTGAAACCCCAGTATTTGGGAACCATATTGCCTGCAAAAGTCCATTTGTATCTGGGGGCTTTTTTATACTTGCGTTCCTGGTAAGGAACAAGATCTTCCACATCTCCATTACGCAGAACTGCCCCGGCAGAACCGAAAGCAACGCTTCTATGCACATCGGAACCGTGGAAAACTCCATTGCTGCTCCAGGAGGATAATTGATGTTTCCCCTCTTTTTTCTGTGCAGCACGGGCTATATTGATCTTCCAGACGCTTCCATCGGAGATTTTTGCCCCAAGTTTGGAAATATCCACCTTTGCTTCCAGTACCCAGCGGTCGGAAAGTTCCACGCATTGAAATTCCGGGTCAAGTTTCAGGGAAAAATCCCTGGAAGAACCGCTTGTAGTAAGTGCCTGATACACTTTTCCATTCAGGCTGAATCCCAGCTGATAATATTTGCCATTCCAGTTGGATGGGGTGAGGAAGATCTCAAAGTGACTGCCTTCCAATGCCCGCAACCCGTCTTCTCTGGCAAGCAGTGCCGGATTCTTTTTTATTCCTTTTTCCTTTAAGCCCTCAATGGCAAAATATAAAGTATCTGCATCATAAAGAATACGCACAAAAGTCTGGGGATCGGCTTTCACTTCTTTTGTTTCATCAAAGACATTGAAATCAGTTCCGAAAGCAGTTTCTTTCCAATCCATCTCATCCAGTTTTCCGTCGATAACGATTTCCCCCTGCTTCTTCCTTGCATTATATTCTTTCTGTTTGCTTTTTTCAAAAATTTTGTAGGATTCCACCCAATCCGCAAGGAAAAATTCTTTATCTCTTGCTATGCGTTTAGAGAGAAGAGCATCCCCCTTGGCAAGGCGGGCGGCTTCCGCAAGGAGAGCATTAACTCTTGAAGCAAAACCGGGTCTTTCATAGCATTTACCAAGTACACTTGTGGGAGTACCGTATCCCATGTGGACACGGGAATCATACAGTGCGCCAATAAGTTCCTGCCGGTATTTTTTCATAACTTTCCAGGTTTTGCCGTACCAGAGGGAATTGATTTTTTCAGAAATCGCATCAAAATTGGCATCAATATTCCAGGAGTAATAGCCTGTAAGGAAATATCTCTGCCAGTGGGCTTCCCAGGAGTTCCGTAAGGAGTAGAAATGGCTTCTGCCGTACCGGTGGTTTTTATAGTTGTCGGTTGGAGCAGTGACCACCATGCCGAAACCGTACATCTTCAATTTGTGATAGTATTGAAGATCTTTCACCCAGGAGCGTTCATGGAAAAGATAATGGACTTTTCCCGGCATTTCCGGATGATATTCAAAGGTGGTCCCCTGTATGCCTTTTTCCGCCCAGGAATCGAACATTCCTTTGAAACGGGAGGCGTTGGGAGGACAGGAGGGATCATCCAGCGTATGCAGATAACAGCGTCCGTGGGGGCAGATCATAACTGATGCGCGGTTGTCCGGAAGAAGTTTTGCCGGAGGAAAACGGAAGTTCTGATAGGCAAAAGCCTCAATATGCACATTTTTATATTTTTCAAGAATACGGGGCGTAAGAAAATTGACCAGATGCCACCATCTTGTCGCCCGGTTGTTGGAACGCTCATCACCGGGATCATCCAGAGCAAGGCAGTTTTTACATTCACACCAGTTTGTATGGTCGTCATTGGAGATCGTCCAGTTCACTTTTCTGTCGGCAGGGTATTGGGCAAGGCGTTCCAGAGTATGTTTCAGGATCAATTCTTTTACCGCCTCATTGGAAGTACAGGGCTGGCTTTCCATGGGTTTGCAGTATTTTCCATTGCGGAAACCGAAATATTCCGGATTCTTTTTCCGGATCTCCTCCCATACCTTGGGCACATATCCTTTAGTGGAACCCATGATGGGGACAAGTCCGCCATCGCCGTCATTGTAAATGGCATCTCTTTCAGCCATGAAATCTATGCGGTTCCCGTAAAGGGTCCGTTTGGCACAGAATAACTGCAACCCGTTACGCATGAGCCAGTCATAGGTGTCCGGTGTCCAGCCGGAACCGCCGTTGAGCCGGAATTTCCGTTGGGAAAAGGCGGGATTATAATTTTTGCGCATTTCCGGAATCGTGAAAGAATCTTTTTGGGGAATAAATTGCCCGTATTCACCGGGGAAAAGCCAGTAAATATCTCCGAATTCGGTCAGGATACGGTATACTCCATAGAGCCAACCCCGCTTTTCCTTTGCCACGATATATACGGAATTTTTTCCTGAAAAAATGACAAATCCATCATGGCGGATCTTTTCTGCCGCACGGGATAAAAACCTCTCTTTTTTCTGTTTTGCCTCCTCCACGGAAAGAAAGCAGATGACCGTTTTGCCGGGGGACGCCTGATGGGTTACAGGCAGTTTTGCTCCTGTCTGTTTTTCAATAAAGTATGCCAATTCCTTTGCCGCATGTTTTTTTACTTTTCCGGCATTGGCAGGCAGTTGGATACATGCTGTACTTTTACCGTTTTTGACCAGAACTGCACCATCTGCCGTAAGTAAGGAAAATAGAATGAGCGCGGGAAGAATTCCAGCATAAAACCATGAATTTCTGAAAAACATATTGTATCCTTTTTTTTAGAGTGAACCGAAAATGAGCTTCTGCAATCATCATAAAGTATAGCAGATAAAAATATTTTTTCAAGAAAAAATTGGAGAAATACCGGATAAATTTTTCATCTGCCCTTGAAAATGTTTTTTTAATGGGTATATTATGGAAAAAAGTAATTAACATAGGTTAGTAAACAGTATGGTGACCATGAAAGATATTGCTGCTGAAGCAAATGTGAGCAGAACCACTGTTTCCTTTGTTTTAAGCGGCAGATGTGAAAAAGATCAGAAAATTTCTCCGCAGGTGGTGAAAAAAGTCCGGGAAACAGCCGAAAAACTCGGCTATATCCCCAATGACCTTGCCCAGGGATTTGTGAAAGGGAAAAGCCGTGTTCTCGGAATCATTTCCACCTTTCCCGATTATCTGATGCCGCTTGTAAAGGGGTATTCCGATGAAGCCGCCAGACATGGATATTCTCTGCGTCTTATCCCTCTTGAAAAAGATGATATCAACAAGGCGCTGATGAATGCCTTGCGTGCCAGAGTGGAGGGGGTGGCTCTGATAGGGGTGAAAGAACGTGTCCGGGAAAAGGTGGACAGGGATTTTTTCCTTTCCAAACTTCCCGTAATCGGACTTATGGAGCAGGCAAAGGGCAGAACCGTCCGTTTCAATCAGGAAAAATCCGCCGCTCTTGCTGTGGAACATTTTGTGGAGGAAGGCTATAAAAAAATCTTCTGTATTTATGACAGGGGGGAATATGTCCTGAAAAGAAAAGACGGGTACAGCCATGTGATGAAAAAGCACCATTTAAAAGAGTTTCTTTTTATGGATGAAGCGGAGGAAAACTGCTTTGAAAAGGTCATTGCCGGTAAACCTGAAGCTGTATTTTGCGGTTCAGACTATCTTGCGGCAAGACTTTTACAGGAGATGAGTAAACATTTTCTCCGCTGTCCGGAGGATTTTGTTGTTGCCGGGTTCGGGAATTTGATGTTGAGCAGATTTACTTCCCCGCCACTGACAACGGTGGAAGAGCCGTACTATGAAGATGCTGTTGCCGGCTGCCGGAATCTCATCCATCTTATCCGTACCGGTGAAAGTCTTCCCAAAGAGGAAGTCATTGGAAAACTAATCATACGCGAGTCAACACAGAAAAATATTGTGTTTAATAAAACTGAAACAGATATATGAAAAGAAAAATAAACAGAGAAAGGAATTTATGATGAAGAAAAAATCTTTCACCCTCATCGAATTGCTTGTTGTTATAGCGATCATCGCTATTCTTGCAGGAATGCTGCTGCCCGCCCTGGGCAGAGCAAGAGATGCCGCTTACGGGATCAGCTGCAAAAGCAATCTTAAACAACTGGGATTGGCTTTTTCCATGTATGCATCAGATAACAAAGAGTATCTGCTTTGTAATGAAGTGAATGGAAGAGTATGGTTTTATCAGTTATATACAGATAATTATATCAGAAATCATAATACTTTCTGGTGTCCGAGACATTGTAAAAAAATGGATAAAAAAGATTTCAACGGTTCCAACGATGTGAAATACACCTTGTCCTACGGGATAAATTATACCACATTCGGCTTCAATAACACAAAGAAGTATGGGACAGAAACAACTATAGGAAGAAGTCAGATCCGTACACAGATGCTGGAAAAATTTACCGCAAGTCCCAATGTTGTGGTCTTTGCCGATACCATGGGAAATCTCGTGGAGGGAAAAAGTGCTCTTACCAATGCCCATTATTTCAGTTTTGAAAATCCCACTGCCAATTATGATTACTTTTCCATCAGCAAGATCTACCGTGTCCACGGGGAAAAAGCCAATCTTCTTCTCTATGGCGGTCATGTTGTAAGTGAGGGGAAAACTTTGCGCAGTCAGGGAAAGAAAAAATACTTCAATCCCAGCCGTAAGGAAAGTAAACCTTTTGAACTTGCCCACCGTTTTAACTGATATATGTAAAGGAAAAAAATGAAAATCAGTACAAAAAAACTTTTTACAGTTCTTCTGCTGTCCGTATTTGCCTCCAATGCCTTTTCTTTCTGCTGGAATATGGAAAAGGACAGCAGTAAATGGCAGAGGACTGTCCGTATGAAAAAAACAGTAAAGAAAGATCATGTGCTTCTTTCATCCGACAGGAACGACCCCTGTATATTTTTGGAAGTCGGAAATGCGGACTTGCGGAAATTTGCTTTTATTGAGATCCAATACCGTGTTCCGGAAAAACTTGCCAAAGGGAATAAACCTGTGATCTATTACAAAGGCGGAACGGAAAAGAAATATTCCGGAGCGGCCATCAAACTTGGAAAATGGGTGGATGACGGTTCCTGGCAGACAAAAAAGATCCCGTTGGATGCCTCCCATATCGTCAACTATGCCGATAAATGGCAGAAAACAGATTCTTTCGGTGCGTTGCGTTTCGATCCCTTCGGAGAAAATGGCTCTGTTGAGATAAAAAGCATCTGTTTTCTGGATGCCTCCGGAGCAAGGAAAACTCCTGCTGTAAAGAAAAAAGAAGTTCCGGAGAAGAAGCGGGAAATCGTCAAGATGGATATTAAAGACTTCCTGGAAAAAACAAAAGGCGGAAAATTTGTTGCTTTCTCCGGAAAATATAAAGTAGCTCAGAGCAATGTCCGTGAGGGAAAATTCTGTATGGAACAGGGCGACGGGACGGATGCGGAAAGTATTGCCCAGGCGAAAGCGGTTCTCCCAGTGAAACCCGGAAGCCGTTATCTTCTTAAAGTATGGGCACGCAACACCATTCCCGTCGGTCAGGTGCTTTTCAGCTGTGTGCAGAGCAGAAGTGCAGAGGAAAAGAAAGGTACTTCCTATCTTGACCGTGGCTGGACACAGGTACCCTGCAATATGGATAAATGGACGCAATGCGAATTGCCGGTGGAAACAAAACCCAATACCAAAGGCTTGATCGTTTATTTCCATGTATTCAACAGAGGGGTTGGAAAAGCCTGGTGGGATAAACTCTCTCTGGAAGAGATCGTGGATAATTCCCCGGCAGTAACAGTAAATGATTATCCTCTTTTTGCTTCTTTTACCGACCGTGCAGTAAAAATCGGTCATGCCGCTTCTCTGCCCGGTAAAAAAAGCAAAAGAGTACAGTGGAAAACTCTGGATGAAAAGAAGGAACCCCTTATCCTTTCTTTCAATAAATTCATGCCTGCGGATGGGGAGGCAGTTGTCCGGATCATCCGGGGAAAGAAAGAATATTTTTCCAGCAGACGGAAAGTAAAAGAAAATCAATCCTACATCCTTCCCCTTTCCAAACTTCCGGAAGGAAGATATAAACTCTGCATCACCGGGGAAAAAGACGGGAAAGAACTTTGCCGACTGGAAAAAGATCTCTGGAAACTTGTTCCCATTCCTGAACAGAAAATCCGGAAGGTGAAATCTTCTTCCGCAGTTGCCGGAAAAGATTTTGTTGCCATCAACGGCAAACCTTTTTACCCCATTTATTTTTCCCATTTCCCCGGTATGCACATCAATCCGGATCCTACCCACTTCCCGGATGTGGAAAAGCATATTGCCAATATGAAAGAAGTGCTCAATATCAATCTTTTCCATGTGATCACCATGAAAAGCGGCCCCAACCGAAAAAAATTACCCAGAGAGGAATATTTGCGTCAGGCAACAGACTTTTATGTGAAAAGTTACCTTGCACAATTGGATTTCTGTCTGAAAAATAATTTGTATGCTGTGGTTTCCCTGCATATGGGTTCTGCCCTTGCTCCCAAGGGGAAATGTGACTATGAATTAACGGAAAATGTGATCAGAAGGATCAAGCACCACCCTGCCATTTACCAGTATTCCTATGATGAGCCTGAACCCAGAAAAGTCACACCGGAAGAGATCAGAAAATTGTATGCAACAGTCAAAAAGGCAGACCCGGATCACATCGTATGCATCAATCTTTGTGCAAAAAATACTTTCCATAAGTATGGCAGATGTTCCGATATCGCCTCCTACGATTTCTATCCTTTCCCCCATTCCGATCTCAATTACTGGCGTCTTTACAATCAGACCATCAAGGATGCCAATCCTTCTGCCCCTCTGCGCAGTTATTTGCAGATTTTCCAGTTCCTCCACAGCAGATTCCCCAACCATAAGGAGGTCTATGCTTCCTTTATCGCCGGTTTTATTGACGGGAACTACAATCTGACGGTCTACGCCTGGTTCAGTAATAAATTATATTCCATGGCCTCTCATACCCACATGCAGAGTACGGGAAGAGTTCTTTCCAATTACGGGATACATTTGAGTGATTTCCTCTTTCAGGCAGAGAAAAAAGATTTGAAAATATCTTCTGACAAGGAAATATTGTATAAATATTTTGAAAAAGGTGATGAGGGATGTCTGTTGGTTGTCAATACTTCCAATAAGAAAACTTCTTCTCTTACTCTCCCCGCCGGCAATAAAAAGATCACCGACTTTTTCGACGCCGAATGGGAATATGCTGCCGGGAAAAAATATATCCTTGCCCCCTACGAAACAATGGTTTTGAGAATGAAAAAATAAGAAAGTACAGGTTTTTACAATGAAATTGATTGCAGATTTTTCAAAGGAAAAAGGTTTGATCCGCGCTCTAAACGGAATGAATTTCGGACCTAATATTTCCAATCAGAAAAATAAAAACATGAATGAAGATTATACCACGCTGCGTATCCCCTACGCCAGACTGCATGATGTGCCTTTAAGCAATCCGGGGATGCGCCTTGTGGATATCCAGCATATTTTCGGCAATTTTCATGCCGATGAAAATGATCCCCGCAACTACTATTTCAAGGCGACAGATGATTATATCCGTAATGTGAGAAGCTGCGGAACGGATATCATCTACCGGCTGGGAACAAGTATTGAACACTCTCTGGACAACTATTTTGCCTATCCCCCGGAGGATATGGATAAATGGGTGCGGATCTGTATCAATATCGTGCGGCATTACAACGAAGGGTGGGCAAACGGTTTTTCCTGGAATATCAAATATTGGGAAGTATGGAATGAACCTAATGCCAAACCCCAGATGTGGAGCGGAAGCGATGAACAGTATATGCTTTTGTATGCCAAATTTGCCAGAGCGTTGAAAGAGCATGACCCCTCTCTGAAAGTGGGTGGACCCTCTTTAAGTTGTCCCGTACAGCCTGCCCGCTGGGCGTCCCCCCGGAAATATACAAAAGATTTTCTTGCCTACTGTAAAAAGGAAAATCTGCCTCTGGACTTTTTCTCCTGGCATTGTTATCCTGTGGATCTTGCCTATATCATTGAAGAGCCTTACCGGATCAAAAAGGAACTGGAAGAGGCGGGATTCCCGGATGCGGAACTGCATCTCAATGAATGGCATTTTACAAAATCCTGGGCGAATACCCCTGAAATGAAAGACGGTATGCACGGGATCAACGGCATCGACAGTGCCTGTGCGGTAGCCAATATCCTTACCGCCTGGCAGGATTCCCCGCTGACTATGGGTAATTACTATACCGCAGGCAGTTCCGGCGGCTGGGGGATTTATGACAGATACAGACAGAAATACAAAACATTCTATTCCCATCTTGCATTTGCAAAAATGCTGGAATATCCCTCACGGGTCGCGGCGGAATCCGCCAGAGAGGAGATTTCCATTCTTGCCGGACGCAATGAAAAGAATCAGGGAGCGATCCTTGTTTCCTGTTTTGAAAGCACGGAAAAATCTCTTACCATTGAATTGAAGAATGCAATGATGGAAAATATAAAAGTACAGGTGCTGGATGAAACAAGAGATCTGGCAGAGTGTGCTTATACTGTGAAAAAGAATAAAATAACTCTGAAAAAGGAAAATGCCTCCACACTTTTCCTTATCACAGGGGAGCTTCTCTGATCTTTTTCCGCAGGAAAACAGTTGATACCGGCATATTTTCTTTGCATAACTTTTTTTGTGGTATATATTATAGAAGCACTGTAAAAAAAGGATTTGTTATGTTCAGAAAAATTTTTATGCCGGTATATCTTTTCTTTTTTGTTTTTTCCCTCTCTTTCTCCCTGTGTTCTGCAGAGGAAAATTCATTCCGTCTTGCCACATTCAATATCCGCCGTCCGGGGGATAAAACTCCCCATTCCTGGCGGGAACGCCTGCCCCGCTGTCTGGAAATCATCCGGCAGAATAAAATCGATATTTACGGCATACAGGAAGGCTATCATTATCAGGTGAAAGATCTGACAGATAAAGGAAAATTCCAGTATATCGGTCATGGCAGAAATGATTTCAAAGAAAAAGGGGAATTTTCCGCAATATTGTATAAAAAAGACCGTTTTGAACTGCTGGAAGGCGGAACTTTCGGCCTTTCTGAAAAGCCCCATATTCCCAATTTCCGTTCATGGAAAAGCGCATATCCCCGTATTGCCACATGGGGGATTTTCCGGGATAAGAAAAGCGGGAAAAAATTCCTATTTTACAACACCCATTTGGATAATGTACGGGAATTGGCGCGTATCAATGGATTGAAAGTAATTATGAAACATGCCGGAAAAACTGCTCCCGGTATGCCGGTAGTTTTAAGCGGGGATTTTAATGATGTGCCCCATTCTTCTGCCTGGAATACGGCAAATTCCTTTTTGAAAGATTCTGCCATGCTTTCCTTGAAAGTCCGCAAAGGTCCCGGGGGTACTTTCCATGATTACGGAAAAGAAAATTCTTCCTCTCCCATAGATTTTATTTTTGTTTCTGATGCTTTTACTGTACTGGATCACAGAACCATTGATATAAAATTTCCGGAGGGATTTGCTTCCGACCATTATCCGGTGGCAGCAACACTGCTTTTGAAATAAATCATTCATGCCGGAAAAAAGATTGTTCTCTTTTTCTTGACTTACTGTCTTTCTGCTGTATATTAATCCCGCAGTTTTTGAAGTGATACAGTCAAACAAAAAGCAGGAGAAAACATGAATATTCTTACGAAAACCTTTTCTGCGGCATCTATCTTTTGTGCCTCATTCTTTTTTCTGACCGGATGTACCAGTCTGGCAAAAAAGGAAAATGCACCGGCAAAAGTCTCCACAGTAAAAAAACTTGCCAAAGCAGATGATATTTTTCTTCCGGAAAAAATCTATGCCGTTACAGGCGCAGAATGTAACATCTATTTCAAAAATATTTTCTTTGCAGTCAATCACGCCAATTATGTTTTTGATGTGGATTGCCCTGTGGGGAAACAGGAGGAAAAAAGATGGACATTTATCCCTATGAAAAAAGAATCGGATAAAAGTTACCCTCTTACCATAAAAGTATATGATGAAAAAGGACTTGTTGCGGAAGCTGCCACAACTGTTTTCGTTACTTCCCCGGATGCGGGCAAAGGCAGAAATCTTTCCATTCTCGTTGTGGGGGATTCTCTCACCAATGCCACGGAATACTCCAAACAACTTTGGGCATTGTGCAAAAGGGACAACGCCCCTCTTTTGAAAATGATCGGCAGTCATGCCGGAAGCGGTAAAAAGGTTGTTCCCGGCGGTGTCGCCCATGAAGGCTACGGCGGCTGGACATGGGGTACTTTCCGTACACAGTATATCAAAGACCCCAAGAACCGTCTTTATAATTCTTACAGAGCAAAAAGTAAATTCCTTATTGAAAAAAATGGGAAGATCGAATTCAGCCTTGCCGAATATGTAAAAGAATACAACAATGGCAAAATGCCTGATGTCATTACTTTCCAGTTGGGGGTCAATGATATTTTCGGCGCGAAGGATGGTACGCTTGATGCGCGGATCAAAACAACTCTTGACAATGCAGATAAACTTATTGCCCTTTTCCGTAAAGAAGCCCCGGATGCCCTTATCGGGGTGGGATTTGTCACCTCCGGAGCCAATCAGGATGCGTTCGGCAATAACTACAAGTGCGGGCAGACTTCCTTCGGGTATTACAGAAATCATTTCCGGCTCAATCAGGCAATGGCGAAACATTTTGCAAGCCGGATCAACAGTAAATTTGTAATGATCCCCTCCAATGTGAATCTGGATACAGAAAACAATTTCCCTGCCAAAGCTGTAAGAACCAATGTGCAGAATACCGCAAAGGTCGTGCGGCAGGATAATGGCGTGCATCCTGCCGCCTCCGGTTACCGCCAGATGGGGGATTCTTTCTATGCCTGGCTCAAATACCTCCTTGCCAATGGGGGACTTGCGGAAGCAAAGAAATAAAAAAAATGTGGATCAAGAGCAACCGTGGGAAAAATGAAAAATTTTTCTCACGGTTTCTTTTTTTTATTTTCCTCCTGTAAATATACCGTTGTAGTGGGATAAGCAAAATCCAGATTGTTTTCCATAAAACGCCGGAGGACTTCTGTATTAAAATCGCCCCGCAGGGAACGCATTTCATACCAGGACATTTTTTTGAACCATACATATCCGTCAATGTCCAGGGAACTGGCTGAATAGTTTAAAAAGGTGAAGCGGGGCATTTTGCCGGGAGGAAAATATTTTTGCATCTTTCTGCCTGTTTCTTCAAGGATGGATAATGCCTTTTTCATCTCTTCCGGTGTCGTTTGATAAGTAAGAGAAAAGGTAAAATGTTCTCTCCAATATTCCCGGTTGGAATAATTTTCCAGCAGGGAATCGGCAACAGGCGGTTGGGGACATCAAGTAATCTGCCGTCAAATGCCCGTATGCGTACACTCCGGAATCCGATCTGTTCCACCACTCCCTCTATACTTCCAGTTTTGATCCAGTCTCCCACTTTGAACAATTTGCTTCCCAGAATGGAAAATGCTCCGAAAAGATTGCCGATGGTATTCTGGGCGGCAAAGGCGATCCCCAGACCGAGAATACCGGCACTTGCCATCAAAGCGGTTATGTGCAAGCCGAAAATATCCTGTAAAATAAAGATGGAACCAAAGACCCAGATGGCAAGTTTCATAAGACTGCGGGAAAGATCCAGAAGAAGTTTGTTTACTGTATAGGAATCCGGGTCTTTTGTCCGGAATTTTTCTTCAAAAAAACCGGAAAGAGTATGGATGATATGCAGAACTCCATTTAAAAGAAGTATGATAAAGATTGCAAAAAGGATCTTGTTGATATACAGTTCCAGCATTACCGGAAATTTCGCAAGATGACTGCTCAAAGAGATCCCCGCAAGGAGGATGAGAAAGGAAAACGGAACGATCAGATATTTCCATATTTCTGCTGTCCCACGATATTTTTTCTCCATTTCCGGAAGCAGGATCTTTTTCAGAACAAGAACCAGTAAAGTAAAAACAAACAATGTGACAATAATGCTGAATAGAAAAATAAGGAGTCCGAATCTGTTCCGTTCCAGCCATTGACTGTATGTGTGAAATTCCTTTCCCCAGTCCGTCCACAAGGAAACAAGATCGAACCTGTTGCTTTCCAATGCTGTTTTATTCATGTGTCATCCCCCCTTTTTTTTGTGTTTCCCGAGGGTAAATATACACTTCTGACAAGGGATGTCAAGGCTTTTACAGGAACTTTTTTTCCTTTAAAAACAATTCTTTCTTGCAATTTTTCTTATGTGTGATAGATTATTTTCATCTTGTAAACTGTAATGGAACAAAAGGAGAAAATATGCCTTCCATCAAACTTGAAACTTCTGCCGTTCTCACAAAAGAGCAGGAAAAAACTCTTGCTTTGCAGGTAAGTAAATTGTGTGCGGATATACTCCATAAACCTGAAAGCGTCGTTCAGGTGCGTATTGAAAGTTCTCTTACCATCTCTTTCGGCGGGACGGTGGAAAATGATTCCGCCTTTATCGTTATAGCCTTTATCGGTTCCGTTTCAGAAGAACAGAGAACACTTCTTCCCGGAAGATTCGGCGAACTGCTTGCTCCCTACGGTATCGACCCCAAAAAGATCTTTCTGCGGTATATGGGCAGTGACGCCTCCTGCTGGGGCTGGAACTGATCCGGAATCCTTTTCTTCCGGAAAAGAAGGAATTTATAATAAAACAGGAGAAAGAAAAAAGATCAATCTTCTTTCTTTCTTCTCCCCAGAACAAGGGGATTATTGGTATAAAAATGTTTATTGGGGCGTTTGGCGTATGAGGGGAAGCGTTGAACCGCCTCTTGGGGTGTGCCTTCCGGAATATACTGGAAACGTTTATACATCCATAAATACTGTTCCGGAGCCATACGGATAAGTTCTTCAGATATATCCGTAAGAGCCTGGATCAGTTCTTCATCACTTTCATAATCTTTTGCCGGTTTCGGCAGCGTTTTCAAATAAACTTTGAATGTACCGTTTTCCTGCCGGAAAGAAGCTCCCACAGCAAAAAATCTGTTTTGTGTTCTTCCCAGAACCGCAGGCGCACGGCTTACCGGGATCGGCAGTCCGAACATATTGACAAAAATCCCGCCGTGCCGCAATTTTACATTCTGGTCAATAAGGATCCCCAGTGTTTTCCCCTTGTTCAGAGCACTTTTCATCCCTTTTGCCCCGCCTTTGGCATAGATGATCTCCACATTGCCGGAACTGCTTCTGCCGCCGCTTATAAGTTTATCCAGATAGGGGTTGCGGCTGGTGCGCGCTACTGTCGCCATGGGGAATTTATAGACCTGTGCAAGGAGTTTTCCGGATATTTCCCAGTTCCCCAGATGGGGAGTAACGAAAATCGCCCCTTTGCCCTCCGGCAGACAGGCAAGACCCATTTTTGCCACTTCGTCCGCATCGGTAAGATCCAGCATTTTCACCCATTCATCCTCATTGCTTCTGATCCATAAAAATTCCAGACAGGTGAGGGCAAGGCTCTGTAAACTTTTCCGGGCGATATCTTTTGCTTCCTCTTTACTTTTTTCCGGAAAAGCCGCATGGACATTCTGATAGCATAAACGGCCGAAACAGGGGAAAATATACAGGATATTTCCCAGAAATTTTCCCAGACGAACAAGAAAGGAATAGGAAAAAAAGCCTGTTATTTTCATAAGGAACAGGGCAAAAATATATATAAGGAAAGAAAATATATTCAGCAATTTCTCACCCCCGGCAGAAAATTTCCGCACACTTAAAAACGCCTTTTTCTGGGTACTCTGACAACTTTGACCGTGTCATTTTTACAATGTATCCCGTTGGCAAAAAGAACATTGGAAATGGTCATTCTCCCGATATTGAGCGCAAGAGAATTCATACTTTCTTCTGTGCAGGAAAGTTTCCCCGCTTCTTTCACAAGTTTGAAAGAGAGATCCGGAAGAATATAGACCAATCCCTACTCCTGCGCAACGGATGACGCATCAATAAGATTTTCCGGTACTGCAACATAATACTCTGTTGCGATCCCGCTTTTACGCAATTTATCAAATTTTGTTCCCGCAAAAAGATTTTTTTCCAGTTCTTTTATCCGGGCAAGGGCTTCCTTATAGGCAGGATCTTTTGTTTTGCTGTAATCCCATTTGTCATCTTCGGCAAAAAGAGAATCACTTACTTTTACTGCAGGATCTTTGGCGCGCAATCTTGCTTCAATAAGGGAAAGATTTTTCCTTGCCTCTTCCAGAAGAGAAAGAGTTTCCCTGCTTCCCATCATGCCGGAAGCCTCCTCTTTCAAGAGTACATCCGCAATGGCAGTACGATAGACTTCCACTTTCCCCTTTTTTCCGCTTCTGCTCCAGAATGCTGCACCATCCACAATATACTTCCTGTATCTTACCGGTACATTTTCTGCAAGGGCATCCGGAGAAAGGGAGGCAAGAAATGCCAGTGCCGCCCGTTTGATATTTTTGGCATCAAAAGGAAGTTCTTTTGCCTTTTTTACAGGAATGACTTCCCCTTCTGCTTCTTCAGTATCCTCTTGTTCTGTTACCTGCCCGTTTTCTGCGGGCAGAAAAGCACTTCCCTTTTCATCATCGGAAATTTGATCCTCATCCCCTGTAAAAATTTCCACTCCCTCGATCTCCATATCGTCGGAAGCGGTTTCTTCTTTGCCGGAAAGAAAATCATTTTCCTCTTCCATTTCTTCTTCCGGATCTATCTCATACTCTTCCGGTGATGAAAAGGAAAGGGACTCCTCCCCCTCCGGTATTCCGGAAGGGGGCAGTCCCAGAGAATCTTCTGCATCTCCGATATCCACGATTTCAGGGAGAGAAGAACCGGAAGAAGTCCGGTCATCATCAAAACCGAAATCAAAAGTCATCTGCTCCTGCGGTTTTTTTGACATATTCTCTCCTTTCGTGAAAATCGGTTGCTTCATTATTCGTTGTCGGTGTCAAGACCTTCAAAGGCTTTGCCGAGAGCGTCGCCCATGTCCACCAGATTTCCGGAGGGAGGCAGAGCGGCGGTGACTTCCTGTTCAGCAGCTTTGAGATCTGCTTCGGAGAAGCCTTCTTCCATAGCCTTGATGGAGAGACCGATACGGCGTTCATCTTTGTCGATCTTGATGACGCGTGCTTCGATGTCCTGACCGAGAGCAAGTTTATCTTTCACTTTTTCCACGCGGTCTTTGCTGATCTGGGAAATGTGAACGAGACCGTCGATCTTGTGGGAGAGTTCGATGAAGGCACCGAAAGCGGTGATCTTGGTGACTTTACCGGAAACAGCATCGCCGATCTTGTAGATGGATTCGATGCCGGCCCAGGGATCTTCTTCCAACTGTTTGATGCCGAGAGAAATGCGCTGCTGGGAGGGATCGATGTCCAGAATGACAGCTTCCACTTCTTCGCCAACTTTCAATACTTCGTTGGGGTTGTTGATCTTGCGTGTCCAGGACATATCGGAAACATGGATCATACCGTCGATGTCGTTTTCGATTTCAACGAATGCACCGTAGGTGGTCATGTTACGCACTTTGCCTTTCACGCGGCTGCCGGCAGGATATTTTTCAGCAAGAACTTCCCAGGGATTGCGGGTTTTCTGACGCAGACCCAGAGAGATTTTCTTGTTTTCTTTGTCGATATCCAGAACGATGGCTTCCACTTCTTCACCGACGCTGACAACATCGCCTGCTTTGGTGATGCGTTTGGTCCAGCTCATTTCGGAGACATGGATCAAGCCTTCCACACCCTGTTCCAGTTCAACGAATGCACCGTAGGGCATGATGTTGACTACGCGGCCTTTGATGGCTGCTCCAACAGGATATTTGCCTTCCACTTCGTCCCAGGGATTGCGGGTTTTCTGTTTGAGACCCAGGGAGACGCGTTCTTTGTCAAAGTCGATGTCAAGCACAACAACTTCGATTTCCTGACCAACTTCCAGCATTTCGGAAGGATGGGAGATTCTGCCCCAGGACATATCGGTAATGTGGAGGAGACCATCCACGCCGCCCAGGTCGATGAATGCACCGAAGTCGGTAATGTTTTTGACAGTACCTTTGCGGACCTGATCTCTGTCCATTTCTTTGAGAAGGGCAGTACGGCGGTCTTTGCGGGATTCTTCCAGAAGTTCTCTGCGGGAAACGACGATGTTTTTGCGTTCCTGATTGATTTTGAGGATCTTGAGGTCATATTCTTTGCCGATGAACTCGTCCATGTTCTTCACAGGGCCGATATCGATCTGGGAACCGGGCAGGAATGCTTCCACACCTTCGAGGTCGATGATGATACCGCCTTTGACACGGCGTTTCATGAGACCCTTGATGATGCTGCCTTCGCCGTATTCGGAAGTGATCTTGTCCCAGGCTTTGATGAAGTTTGCCTTGGAGAGAGAGAGTTCCGGCATGTTGTTTTCGTTTTCGATGGATTCAAGATATACATCCACGCTGTCGCCGACTTTTACATCTTCCCAGCATTTGAATTCGGTGGAAGCGAGCATGCCTTCTGCTTTGTAACCGATGTCAACCAGAACACTGTCCTGACGTTTTTCAACGATTTTACCGGAGATAATGGTATCTTCCGCAAAATTGCTGCTTTTCACTGCACCGGTGAGAAGTTCTTCCATTGTGAGCGTGTTGCTCAAATCGACGTACACTTTGCTTGTTTCTTTAGCCATTTTTGTTTGTTTTCTTTTGTTTAAGTTTTTTGTTTCGGAATACTCCATGCACTTTTCCCTTTGAAAAATGCACCTTTTAATTTATTAATATAACACCTCAATGCTCTGTTTGCAAGAGTTTTTTTCTGAAAAAGATGAAAAAGGCGGCAGATGAGTGTGGGAGAGTGCTGTAATAAAAAAAGGGGGGGCATAGCTCCGATGGACTTTTTCCCATTGTGCCTGCTCAAAAGATGAAAAAAGTTTGGTAAATATTCAAATAAATCAGAGTTTCTCAAATATATCTTTTGAGGAATATGCCCTTTCAGGGCTGGTTTTTGTAATCACCCCGTGGGCTTATAGCGTTTCATCTCTATCCGGTGGGGATTTTTCCTGCGTCCCTACGGGACTTCATTCATGGTGGGAACATATTTTCCCGGGGTTGAAACCCCGGGCTATATTCTACCGTCCCTACGGGACTTATTCTGAACGTTTTTCCCCATTTTCAAACAGAGTTTCCGGAACAATTAATGGAACATACAGGAAAATTACGGGATAACAGGAAAAAAAAACAGAAAAAAACTTGAAGAAATCAAAGAACGATGTATATTACATTCGGATATAAAAAGTAGCCGGTTGCTGTTTTGGCGTTTTTGGAAAGCTGAAACGGAGACGGTGTTTTTTTGCTGTTGCGGGAAAGACAGCAGAAAAAGAATATAAATCAACCCATAGTCCGGGAGGAGAAAAAGATGAACAGTGAACTTCTGGCGACTCTTGAATACATTGAGCAGGAGCGCGGAATCAGCAAGGAACAGTTGGTGGCAGCTGTGGAAGAAGCCATTCTCAAGGCATCAAGTAAAGCCATACATCCGGCGTCCAGCCTTTCCGTAAAACTTAACAGAACCACCGGTGAACTGCAGGCATGGGCAAAACTTGAAGTTGTGGAATCTTTCCCCAATAACGATCAGATCCTTCTTCCGGAAGCTCTGAAACAGGTGCCTTCTGCAAAAGTCGGCGATATTATTGATGTGGAAGTCACTCCCCGGAATTTCGGCCGTATCGCAGCCCAGTCTGCCCGTCAGATGATCCTTCAGCAGTTGCGTGCCGCAGAAAAATCTGTGGTGCGGGTGGAATTCAGTGATAAGGAAGGGGAAATCGTCAGCGGCGTGGTGAAACGCATCCAGGACGGTGCCATTATCGTTGATCTGCAGAAATCCGAAGGTATTCTTGCCGGAAAAGACAAAGTTCCCGGTGAACAGTATGCCATCGGCGAAAGAATCAATGCTCTCCTGGTGAAAGTGGATACCACTACCTCCGGCCCCAGCCTCATCCTTTCCCGTGCCAATGCCAATTTCGTGAAAAAACTTTTTGAACGGGAAATTTCCGAGATCCATGATGGGATCGTGGAGATCGTCGGTCTTTCCCGTGATGCCGGAAGCCGGACTAAAATTGCTGTGAAAAGCAATGATCCCAGAGTCGATCCAGTTGGCGCTTGCGTAGGGATGAGAGGTATCCGCGTACGCAATATCACCGGAGAACTGGGCAACGAACATGTGGATATCATCCGTTATGAAGATGATATCGCCACATTCGTCACCAATGCTCTGCACCCCGCCCAGTTGGAAGAGATCGAAGTGGATGAAGACTCTCATACCCTTTTCATCCATCTCAAAAACGAAAACTCCCGCCTTGCTTTCGGGAAAAAAGCACAGAATGTACGTCTCGCCCAGAAACTTGTGGGCTGGGCGATCAAGTTCATCATCGACGATGCACCCCGCAATGATTCTTTTGAAGAAAAGAAAAAACAGATCATTGCCTCTCTTGCTTCTGCTTTGAATATTTCTGCGGATGCCGCAAGTGTTCTGGTGAACAATGGTTATCTCTCCCTGGATGGTATCCGGGCTGCTGATATGGGCGATATCGCCGCATTGAAGGGACTGGATGATACCGCGCTTGTGGCGATCTCCCGTGCCAGACAGGGTGCCGGAGAATAAAAAGGCAGAAAAAAACAACCGGACAGTGAAATAAAAATCGCGCTTTGCAGGGCGCAGGCAATAAGATCCCGCTACTCCCGGAGTTTATGCCGGGAATCGCGCTTTTATATTGCGGAAAGGAATATATGGGAACAAAAAGCGTAAAAGTCAAGACACTTGCAGATAAATACGGAGTCTCTGTAAAAGAGATCATCCGTGAGATGACTGAACAGGGATTTGATGCGTCCAGTGCTTCCAGTGTGATCCCCGCCGATCTGGTGGAACTTGTCACCTCTCACTTTGACGAATTGATGGCTTCCCGGAAGAAAAACGGGAAAGACAGCGGAAAAAAGAACAGTAAAAATTTTGCCGGTGAGGAAAAGAAATCTGCGGAGAATGAATCCGGGGCAATGGATGAAGTGCATATCAAATCCCCTGTGACCGTAAAGGCTCTTGCAGAAGCCCTGGGGGAAAAGCCCAACAGCATCATCACCAAACTTATGATGATGAATATCCTTGCAAGCATCAATCAGACTGTGGATAATGAAACAGCCATGAAAGTTGCCTCTGAATTCGGGAAAACTCTTGCCATTGATAAACGGGATCTTGCCGAACATAAAGAAGAGGAAGCGGAAAAGGAACTTTCCGCCAACCGGGAATTTGTGGACGATGAGAAAGATCTTGTTGCCCGTCAGCCTATCGTGACCTTTATGGGACATGTTGACCACGGCAAAACTTCTTTGCAGGATGCCATCCGTAAAACGAAAGTTGCCGCAGGGGAAGCAGGCGGGATCACCCAGAATATCGGTGCCTCCATTGCCAAATGCGGAAAAAAGGCGATCACTTTTGTGGATACTCCCGGTCACGAAGCCTTTACCGCCATGCGTCTGCGCGGTGCCAATGTGACAGATATCGTCGTTCTTGTGGTTGCCGCAGACGATGGATTCATGCCCCAGACGGTTGAAGCACTCAATCACGCAAGAGCGGCGGAAGTACCTATCATCATTGCCATCAATAAGATCGACCTGCCGGATGCAAATCCGGATAAAGTATATCTGCACATGCAGCAGAATGGACTTACTCCCGAAGACTGGGGGGGAAATATCGGGGTGGTGAAAGTTTCCGCAAAAACCGGAGCCGGAATAGATGAACTCCTGGAACGGATCCTCCTTGAAGCGGAAATGCTGGAACTGAAAAGCAATCCCAAACGCCCCGGAACAGCTTTCGTGCTGGAATCCCAGTTGGAAGCCGGTTGCGGGCCCACCGCCAATGTGATCGTGGAAAATGGTACAGTAAAACTGGGCGATCCTGTGATCTGCGGGGAATTTTACGGAAAAGTAAAGAATATTATCGATTATACCGGAGCAAAACTCAAACAGGCCACGGCAAGTATGCCTATCAAGATCGTTGGTTTGAGCGGGATCCCGGAAGCCGGATGCAAACTGGAAGTCTGCCGCAGCGAGAAAGAAGCCAAAGCCCTTGCCGAACAGAGAAGCAACAACAAGAGAGTGGAAACTCTTTCCGGCAGAGCAGGAAGTATGGGCAGCAGTCTGGAAGCACTCTTTGCAGATTCCGAAGGGGCTGCCAAACCCAGTTTGAAAGTTGTGGTGAAGGGGGATGTATGCGGTTCTACGGAAGCGATCGTGGAATCTCTGAAAAAACTTCCTTCTGACAAGATCAATGTGGAAACTCTTCATTCCGGTATCGGGGCGATCACAGAAAATGATGTCCTTCTTGCCGCCTCTTCCGGTGCTATCGTTGTGGGATTCCATGTCCGGGTCAATCCGGGGGTGAATGAACTTGCCAAGAGAGAAAATGTGGAGATCCGGCTTTACAGTATCATCTATGAATTGCTGGAAGATATCAAAGACGCCATGGCAGGAAAACTGGAACCTGAAAAACGCGAAAAAGATCTGGGACAGGCGCGTATCCTGAAAATTTTTGCCCTTTCCAAAGGCCCGAAAGTATGCGGATGCAAAGTGGAAAAAGGTATCGTGAAAGTGGGAAGCAAATCCAGAGTATTCCGTAATAATGTACTGATCTTCAATGGGGAGGTGCGTTCTCTGCGCCGTTTCCAGGATGATGTGAAGGAAGTGCGTGAAGGGATGGAATGCGGTATCAAACTGGATAACTTCCTTGACTTTGAAGAAGGGGATGTGATCCAGTTCTACGAGATCGAACTCAAAAAACAGACACTTTGATCTTTGTCGCGGAAAAGGCTGCTCCTGTGCAATGGGAGCAGCCCAGCAAAATGAATTTATTGCCGGGAGCGTTTTTCCGTGAGGAATACCGGCTTTCAAGGAAAGGATATAGCCATGCCTGTAAAACCTGACCGCCTTACCAGAGTAAATGAGATCCTGAAACGGGAGATCGCGGATGTTCTGGAAAAAAACGGCATCAATGAATCCAATTTTATCGTTTCGGTGACGAAAGTCATCCTCTCCACCAATTTGCGTTCCGCTGCTGTGTTTATCAGTATTCTGGGTGGGAAAAATCCGGAGGAAAATTATAAAAAAATTCTCCCGAAACTTTTGAAACTGCGTCCCCTTGTGCAGAGTAATATTGCCAGACATGTGACACTCAAATATACGCCGGTCATCCATTTTGAACATGACCTCAATATTGTGGAAGGCGACCATGTGCTTGCCATGTTGCAGCAGATGGAAGATGAGGAGGAAGACAGGGGTAATAAGGCTCTGGACAGGGAGTAATGTATGAAAGAAAAACATACTTTTACTCTTCTTTCCGCTCTGGCAGAAAAACTCAAAGAGTTTCAGAATGGAAGAAGGATATTGCTTCTTGCCCATGAAAAGCCTGACGGGGATGCCATAGGTTCTCTTCTGGGAATGTATTGTATGCTCAAAGAAAACAACTTTGAAGCGGAAATATTTCTTCCCGGTGAGATACCCGATATGTATAAGGATTTCCTTTCCTGCCCTTACAGGAAGGAGTTGACGCCTTCTGATCTGAAAAATTTTGATCTTCTCCTGTTTCTGGATTGTGCAAATCAGAAACGCTGTTCAGCGGATTTCCTGAAAGACAAGGAAAATATTCTTCCTGTCCTCAATATCGACCACCATCCGGATAACAGTGCTTTCGGAGACTGGAACTATTTTGACAGCAGGAAAGCGGCAACTTGTGAAGTATTGTATTTCCTTGCGGAGGAAGCGGGCTTTACGCTTTCTGCAAAAGCGGCAGAGTTTCTTCTTCTGGGGATCATTACAGACAGCGGCTGTTTCCGGTATGATAATACACTTCCTTCCACTTTGCTTGCGGCTTCTTCTCTTATGGAAAAAGGGGCGGACAGAAGGAAAATTATTGAAAAATGTTATCTTGCCAAGCCGGAAAATCTTGCTTTACTGGAAAGCGATCTATTGTGCAATCACCTGAAAAAAAGTGCTGACGGCATTTTCGCCTATGCGTATATGTCACCGGAACTGCTGGAAAAATATAAGGTGGATGTACGCAATACGGAACAGGTCATTGAGTGCATCCGGCAGCTGGATAATGTCAAAGCGTGTGCTGTGATGCGGAAGGAAAAAGATTGTTTCAAATTGTCTTTGCGTTCCAAAGAACCGGGAATATCTGTGGGCAGGATCGCAAGAAGTCTCGGTGGTGGAGGCCATGAGATGGCGGCAGGGTGTTCTTTGTTTGTAACAGACCCGGAGGAAGCCGTCTGTCTTCTGCTTGATGCAGTGGAAAAAGAAATATCATCAATATAAAATAAGGATGGAAAAAAATGATGGCGGAAAACAATATTCCGGAAGAAAAAAAGAACGAAACAGCCGGAAATGAAAACAGTGCAGTAAAAAAGGAAAAAAGGAAGAAACTTCCTCCTTTCACCCGCAGCGGGGTATTGCTTCTGGATAAACCCAAAGACTGGACAAGTCATGATGCAGTTGCTTTCATCCGCTCAAAATTCAATGTTTCCAAAGTGGGGCATTGCGGTACTCTTGACCCGGCGGCAACGGGATTATTGGTGGTCGTACTGGGGAAATTTACCAAGTTGAGTCAGAAATTCAGCGGTGAGGATAAAGTATATAAGGCAACCATGCTTCTGGGGACGGAAACAGATTCCCAGGATATGGATGGGAATGTTGTGAGAACCGGGGATTATTCTTCTGTAACGGAGGAAAAACTCAGGGAGGTCATTGCTTCTTTTATCGGCGATCAGGAACAGATCCCGCCAATGGTTTCCGCTGTGAAAAAAGATGGCGCAAGATTGTATGAACTGGCAAGAAAGGGTGTGGAAGTCGTCAGAGATCCCAAACCCATTTCCATATATAATATCGATGTGGAAAAGATCGAATTCCCCTATGTTTCTTTTACTGTTTACTGCTCCAAAGGTACATATATACGCACTCTCTGCTCCGATATGGGCGCAAAACTGGGTTGCGGGGCGGCTTTGTTCAGTCTGGAAAGATTACGCAGCGGCGAGTTTGAATTGAAAAATGCAGTGGATATTGAAACCGTGAGAAACTGGACACAGGAAGATCTGGAAAATCATGTATCTTCTTTCATTCATGCGAAACTGGCAAAAATGAATAAATTTTCCTCATTCTGAACAACCGGGAGAAAAAATGAAAAATTTTGATTTTGATACTGCTTGGGAAGAACTTTTTGAAGAAGGTTTGCCGGAAAGTTTTACTTTCGGTGAACTTTTGGATAAGATGGTAAAATTCAATGACGGCATATTGCCTGCAGACAGAAACGATACTCTGGACAGGATCGCCGGAAGTCTGTTGGGCGGAGAGGAATATTTCCTCAAGGGATTGGGGGATTCCGGTTACGCTGTGAGCCGTCAGAAATTTTTTACAGGAGGCAGTTTCAGAATCGTTCCGGAAGCGTTGGAGATCAGAAAGGGCATTCTCCTTACCGGGGCAAGATTTGTGCCTTTTGTTTCTCCGGAGATCTTTTCCGACGGGTATGAATTGACCGAGAAAGGGGTACAGGGAAAAATATTCAGGACAAAGAGGATAAGCGGCACTTTTGCCACTTACTGCCGTCCCTACCTTCTGCTGGGAAAATCGGAAACATTGGATACTCTTACAGCTGAAAGCAGTAAAAATTATGAAGAGATGCGTTCTGTAAAAAGTCTGGACAGAGCCAATGTGACCATTACCGCCTACGATCTCAAAGAATTTTATGAGAAACACTCTTTCAAAACAGGCGATGCCATCCTTGTAAAGATCCTTGACTGGGAATGTGGAAAATTTGAATTGGAATATTCTCCTGCTGCTGCGGCGGGGAGCGATGAGGAAAAAGAAAAATTTCTGACCGTTTTTGAAGATTCCATAGCGGAAACTTTCAAGATCTTCGGAGAGTATCAGCCTCCCTGTGACCAGATCGCCTATGCCTACTTTTTTGCTGCGGAAAATACTTCATTCGACCTGCGGAAACATCCGGTATTGTCTCTGGATGAATACCCCTCCCGGATGCGGGATATTGCGGTAAACAGGGATGATGCGGAATGGTTTCTTATGCCGGTAGATTCGGATGATTATGAGTACAGCAATGTGGATGATTCTTTTGAACAGCCGGAGGAGGAATGTTCCTGCGGGCACGATCACCACCATCACCATGAAGATGGGGAATGTTCCTGCGGGCACGATCACCACCATCACCATGAAGATGGGGAATGTCATTGCCACGGACACAGAAAAACAGCACACAGCGGAATAAAAGCAGAACTCACAGAGGAAGAAAAAGAGGAATTGTATGCCCATGAAGAAGGAGCAGTCGATCCGCGTATCCCCCGGCATTTTTCCCTGTCCAAAGGGAGAATGGATTCTCTGGAAGGGATATTGGATGATATCCACAGTCCGGTCCCTTATGTGGAAATCTATGCAATGATGCTGGATGATCTTGCCAATGGCGGGGAATCCTTTCAGGCGTTTTATACGAATTTACGGGAGGAAATGGGTGCGGAGTTTGTGGATGAAGCACAGGAGACAGCATTTCTCAATTTCCTGGAAGAAGTATGGGAGGATGCTCTGGAAAGATTCAATCCTGTGCATGAAAATACAAAAATGTCTCTCCGCAACCGTCTTTTGCTTCTGACCTCTTCCCACAGAGAGTATTCCCGTGAACTTCTGCATAGATACAAGGGGCAGGTTCCCAAAGAACTTGTGCTGAAAATGAAAAGTATCCACGGCAGACTTATGGAGACTCTGGGCATCATCAATATGGATGCTTCTCTGCCGGAGGGTGAGGAATTTGAACAGTTGGAATTGCGTATCGGTGATCTGGAAGACGAATGGGACGATCTCTGCAGTATGGAGGAATAAGTAATGAAAGTGCAAAAAGTCACAGCAGCAGTCATTGGGTGCGGCCACCGGGGAAAATATGTTATAAAAAACTTCCTTGAAGCGGCAAAAGGTGTATTTGAAGTCGGGATCGTTTATGATCCGGATGAAGAAAGGATCGCCGATGCGGAAAAAGAGTGGCAGATCCCTCATGTGAAGAGAGCTTCAAGTATGGAAGAAGCTGTAAACGATCCTGCTGTGAATTTTGTAATGATCTTTACGCCCAATTACCTGCATTGTGAGGCTGTTCTTGCCTCATTGGATGCAGGAAAACAGGTTTTTTCCGAAAAGCCCCTTGCCACTACCATTGAAGATACCGAAAGAATCGTGGAAAAGGAAAAGAAAACAAATATCCGGGTGATGACCGGATTCGTCTTGCGGTATTCCCCCATTTACAGAAAAGTGAAGGAACTTCTCCAGACGGGTACTTTCGGGAAGATCGTGAATATTTCCGCCAATGAAAACCGGATTTCCTGGGGCGGCGGAGCCTCTATGAGTGCGGATTACGGCTGGCGGCGTTTTACAGAGAAAGCCGGACCTTATCTGTTGGAAAAATGTTCCCATGACCTGGATCTGCTCAACTGGTTTGCCGGGGCACTTCCGGTGAAAGTGGCGGCATTCTGCGGAAGGGATTATTTTATTCCGGAATATTCTTCTTTGTGGGATAAGTACAGTCATGAGGTATATGCCGCCATCGTGCCGGAAAAAAACAGGATCAATCCTTTTACATCCCCCAAAAATATTTATGACAATCATACCGTCATCATGGAATATCCCAACGGGATCAAAATGAACTTCCAGCTTACTCTTGCCAATGCCATTGAGGAAAGACGTATGTATATAAGCTGTACGGAAGGAACGATCATTGTGGATTCTGCGGAAGGGATCATTAAATACAAAAGATATGATGAAGAGTGCGAAACGATCCTTTCTTACGGTAAAGCCGGCGGAGTTCATGCCGGCGGCGATTCGGTTATGGCACAAGAGATCATACAGTGTGTACTTTCCGGAGGGAAGAATAGTTCCGCATCCGGTTCGGTAAATGCCATGGGGTGTGCCCTTGTTGCCCTTGCCGCAGATGAATCAGTAAAAACAGGAAAGATCGTTACTTTGAAATCCTGACACAATACAATATTCAATCCGGGGAGGGAAAAATGTCAAAAACAGATTTGAAAACTTTACAGGAAAAAGTACAGCTTCTCCGTTTGCAGATGAATAAAATCATTTTG
>JAGBXB010000130.1 GCA_017629515.1 Lentisphaeria bacterium
ACATTGAGAGCGTCATCAACTGTCACATTTTTGAATCCGTTTTTTTCAAAATAATTTTTACAGTATTCTGCGCGTTTTTCCTCATGCCCGGAGGGTGCGGGGATATGACAGAGATCCCGGACGATCTGCAAAGCTTCCAGATGAAGATTTCCGGCTTCGTTAAGCATTTCAGGTGTAAGAGCCATTTTACTTTCCTTTTCTTACATATTTTCCAGCATATTTTCAAAATCTTTCACTGCATCGGCAAAAGTACCGTCATAAACACACCCGCCTCCCAAAGTGAAAACTCCGGCAAAATTGTGACAGCGGAGAATGGAAATAAGTTCCTTTATTTCGCCATTGCCTCTTGTCAATGCACATGCCGCACCATCCCATTTTGCATCATTGATATCCAGTTGACCGATACTTTTGATAAATCTTCCGATACGGTAGGACCCCAGGAAAGGCCGTTCATTTGCTTTGACGAATCCGGCGGGATTAAAACACGCCTTTGCCTCACTTTTCTCATTGAAAGAAGCAAGCAGTGCAGAAAATCTTTTTGCCGTCTCATTATTATTGCGGAAAAAAACTTTCAAATCCTCTTTCACAGCCATTTCCGCTTCGGCAACAGCATACATGGGCAGGATCAAAGCGGTAATGGCGGCATTTTTCACTTTTGCAAGGAAAGAAACCATATCATCGGGCAGAACATCCACACTCAACGCCGTTACATTGATTCCCTCTTCCGAAAGTTCCTCCACGGCTTTTTTCAACTTTGCTTCAGGGAGGAACGCACATGCTTTGCCTTGCAGATAGTCCAGTTCAATATGTTTGATCCCGGCTTTCTGGAGATTTTCCACCATTTCCGGAATATATCTGCCTGCAAGACGGGAGGAAACGGAAAGAGTGAAAGATTCTTTTGCCATTTTATCGGCAAAAATAGCGGCACGCTGTTTCACGCAGTCCGCACATTGCGGATTGTCACACAGGACAAAAGCGGGATCTTTTTTACCGAGGGCAAGAGAAATTTCAAAAAGATCTTTTGCTTTGATAAGCCGCACCTGCGCATTGCCGATGCGGTTTATCTTCATTTTGCCGCTTTCCCGGAAATAACGGTCGATCCCGATAAAATCCCTGTGAGGACCGGGATAATATTTCCAGCTTTTTTCAATATTTTCCCCGGTGGGGAGAGTGAAAGAAGCGCTGGTTTCTTTAAGATAAGGCAGTTCCAGAAGCGCCTCCACCCCATGCAGAGTGGTATTGCGATCCTGATCCACCCCCATAAGACAGATATACCCATCCATATCCGCAAGACGGGTAAAGGGGGTATCTTTTCCGTGGGCTGTATCGGCTTTCCAATGGTCATTCAGGAGAGTTGCCGCATCTTTACCGATGGCGGCAAGAGTTCCCACGGGACAGGGGTCAATAAGGGCATCGGAGCGTTTTTTCAATACTTCGGTCAGTACGCCAAGTGCGCCGAAAACGGGAACAAGGAGTGTCCCCTCACTTCCCAGCACATCCAGGAAGGCATCGATCACTTTTTCAGGGCCGCCCTGTACGCCGCCCAAACTTAAATACGAACTGTGGAGCAGTACTTTATCCCCTTTTTCCAGCCCCAAACCCTGCAATTTTCCGGCAAGGATTTCTTTTGTCATTTCAGCCATGATCTCTTC
>JAGBXB010000131.1 GCA_017629515.1 Lentisphaeria bacterium
CATTGATATAAAAAACATTGACAACAACAGAGATGATTATATAAGCACGAGAAAATTATCCTCCATTGACGGCCCGGATACCGTTATTTTGTATGCGGAAAACCACAATGGAAAAAATACCATTGGCGGAGCTTTGTCTGTTTCCTGGGATCAGAAAGGCAAATATCTTTATCCGGATGCAGCACAGAAAGGCTACCATGGCAATGGGATGAACAACTATCTTCTTCTGGATGGCGGCGTGGAATTTTATTCTTACAAAGAAACGCTTTTCCCCATGAATTTCTGGCTTTTGAAATATGGGAAAACAGACCTGTAATATTAAGGAGTTTATAATAAAATGAGTGAAAAATTGAAAGTGGCGATCATCGGTTGCGGAGCAAGAGGAAAACTCTCTTTCGGGGCAATGCTTAAAGAAAGGGAAGATTGTGAAGTAACAGCTTTACATGATACAAATAAGGTACGCTTGAAACATCTTTCCGATTATCTGGGAGGATGCAGAACCTATACAGATCTGGATGAGATGCTGGAAAAGGAAGAACTGGATTGCGCCATTATTACAACTCCGGATGCGGAACATGAAAGATGTGCAGTAAAGGCGTTGGATCATGGAGTAAATGTACTTATTGATAAACCTCTTGCCACGACGGCAAAAGGTTGCCGGAATGTGATCGACGCAATGAAAAGAAGCGGAAAAACTGCCATGATCGGTTTCAATCTCCGGCATAATCCCGTTCTGAAAAAGATGAAAGAAATCATTGATGAAGGGGTACTGGGAAAAATTTTTCTCATTGAAAACCGGGAATTTTATGATGGCGGCAGAACCTATATGTCCCGCTGGAACGGCGTAAAATCTTACAGCGGCGGCTTGTGGAACCATAAAGGAAGTCATGACTTTGATATTTTCAACTGGTATCTGGGATTCCCCAAACCGGTGAAAGTTGCCTGCTTTGCCGCAATGAATGTTTTCCGTCCGGAAAATATCCCCTTCAAACTGGAAAAAGATATTCCTGTCGGCCCCGGCTGCAGCTGCTGTTATTACGGGAAAAACGGGATCTGTAAGGATGCCCACCCGGAAAAAGGGGAAATGTGGAACGAAGAGGCAGTCAGGGAAGACGGATACAGAAAAGATTCCTGTATGTATATGTCTGATTTGAGTACCCATGACAACGGCTTTGCCATAGTGGAATATGCCAACGGGGCAAAAGCCTGTCACATGGAATGTTTTGTCTGCGGTTTTTCCGACCGGATCTACACGATCGCGGGAGACCGTGCCACAGCACAGATGAGTCTGCATAAAAGATCCATCCGCATCACCGACCGCTGGACAAAAGAAGCCGTTACCTATGATCTGCCGGAAGCCCAGGGCGGCCACGGCGGAGCAGATCCCCAGCTTCTGGAAAGTTTCATCCGGGCAGTAAAAGGCGAAACAGAAAATCTTTCCACTCTGGAACAGGGGATGCTTTCCACCTCCATTGCGGAAGCTGCAGAACTTTCCAGAGAACTTGGTCAGGTCATCAAGCTGTAAGATAAGATTGCCGTCTATACGGAATTTCAGACAAAACCTTTGCGTCCTGTTGGAATTCCGTTTTTTACTTTATCTCAAACGGCTTCCCGTGATGCAATTGCTGTAATATTGATATTCCTGCTCAATAAGCCGGCAGCATCATATTTTCTGTTGTTTTCGGCGGCTGTTCATAATGGTATGAAACCGGAAGTAGCAGACGGGATAAAGTGTTTAATGCGGCAACCGGCAAAGAAAAAGGCGATACTTTTGTATTATTGATTCTGATAAGTTATTGGAAATCAATCATTCATATTGAATTTGTTATATAAACTCATTGCCTGAATGATATGATGTTTCGGTTCTTAAAAAACGTTTTGCAAAAAATAATAACTATTACAGTATTGAAAATAAAATCATTTTTAATGCATCTCAAAAAATGAAGAAGGGGGCAGATGTACTTGAAATCAGAATGGTATTAGCACTCCGGAACTCTTTTTTATTCTATTTTGAGAATACATGTTTGAATATAATAATGATTACTGTATATTAATAAAAATTTGGATGAGCATGAAAATACTATACTGCAGTTTTACATGCACAACATAACAGGAAGGATGAAGAAAACTATGTTAGAAAGAGTTTCAGATATACTGACAAAGCGTACTGAACGGTTTTTGACGCGGATCCAGAATGATCTGTATGAAGATTCTCTTTTATTGGATGCGGAATATGCGTTAAGCAAGGATCCTGTAAAATTTGCCGACAGATTGACCCTATCCTATAAAACGATCCATGAAGGTCAAGTATGGGGAAAAAGCTGGGAAAATGCATGGTTTCATCTCAAAGGAGCTGTTCCGGCAAAATGGAAAAATAAAGAAGTAGTTCTTCTTTTGCAGCTTTCCGGAGAAGCTCTGCTTATGGATAAAAATGGTGTCCCCTGCTGCGGATTTTCCGGAGGATCTGTTTTTGCCCCGTCATATCAGAAAAACCGTTTTTTCTTTTGTAAAGCAAAAGGTGGGGAAAAAGCGGATTTCTGGGTGGAAGCCTGTGCCAGTTACCTTGCAGGTGTGGGCATTGACCGGGATCCGCCTCTTGATATTGAAGCCCCGAAAGGGAATATGAGTGCAGTAGCAAGGAAAATGCGTCTTGCCGTATTCAGAAGAACGGTATGGCAACTTTTTCTTGATGTAACAGCTCTTTATGAAGTTCTGACAACTCTTCCCGCAGAGGATTACAGAAGAAACAAAATCATCCATACTCTCAATGAGGCACTTTCTCTGTACCATGACAATCCGGACAATGCGGAAAAATGCAGAAATGTACTGAAAGAAATTTTCTCCTATCCTGCAATAAAAAGTACTCATACAGCGTATGCAACAGGGCACGCACATATTGATGTTGGATGGTTATGGCAGGTAAAGGAAAGTATCAGGAAGGCTGGACGTACTTTTGCCTCCCAGTTACGGCTGATGGAAGAGTATCCGGATTATGTTTTCGGGGCATCCCAGGCCCAGTTATACAGTTTTGTGAAAGAACATTATCCCGAACTTTTTTCTGAGATCAAAAAAAGAGTCCGGGAAGGCCGCTGGGAAATACAGGGCGGGATGTGGGTGGAAGCAGATGGAAACCTGATTTCCGGAGAATCCATGGTACGGCAGTTCCTTCATGGCAAGAATTTCTTTATGGATGAATTCGGTTTTGATGTTAAAAATCTTTGGCTCCCTGATGTTTTTGGATATTCCGCGGCAATGCCCCAGATCATAAAAAAGTCCGGTTGTGACTATTTTCTCACCCAGAAACTTTCCTGGAGTCAGATCAACACCTTCCCACACCATACTTTCTTATGGCAGGGAATAGACGGTTCTTCCGTTATTACCCATTTCCCGCCGGACAATACTTACACTTCCAAACTTTCTCCCTTTTTCCTTATTCATGCCCAACGCCGTTTCAAGGAAAATGGGACTCTGGATCACTTTTTAAGTCTTTTCGGCGTAGGTGATGGCGGAGGAGGCCCATCCGATGAGATGCTGGAAATGGGAAAAAGAGAAATGGATTGGGAATTTACTCCGAAAGTAAAATTTTCCCGTGCAGATCATTTTTTTGAAAAACTTTCCAAAGATATCGGAAAGTTGGAAAAGTGGACCGGGGAACTTTATCTGGAATTTCACAGAGGAACTCTTACATCCCAGGCAAGAACAAAACGGGGCAATCGAAAATGTGAACAAATGCTTGCCGCATCTGAATTTATTCTTTCACATCTGCCTCTGAAAAAATATCCTCAAAAGGAGTTGGATCAATGCTGGAAAACTCTTCTTTTAAATCAATTCCATGATATTATTCCCGGTTCCTCCATTCCGGAAGTTTATGAACAAACGGAAAAAGATCATGCCTGTATTCTTGAAAAATGCCGGCAGCTTCTTATAAAGAATGCAAAAAATCTTTTCAAAAAGGAAGAGAATGCTCTTCTTCTTGTCAATACCCTTTCATCCTCTTATAAAAAATGCATTGAGCTGCCTGCAAGCTGGCTTGAGCATTGCATTACGGATGAAAACGGGGAAAAAATAATGGTACAGAAAGAAAAGGATAAATTTGTTGCATCAGTAAATCTGCCGGGCAATTCCTTTACCACATTGTATAAAGGAAAGAAGAAAAAGGAGAAGGATTGTTTTATTTCCGGAGAGGAAGATAAAAGAAAAACCATTCATCCTGTTTTGGAAAATGATCTGATCCGCTATGAATTTACAATGGATGGAGAGTTGAAAAGTGCATTTGATAAAGAAGAAAAGCGGGAACTTCTTTCCGCTCCCGGCAATATCCTTTCCCTTTATCATGACCGCCCCAATAGTTATGAAGCGTGGGATATAGATCTTTATTACCCGAAAGAACTTGTGGAAGTATTGAAAGCAGACAAAGTAAAAAAAATTGTGGAAGGGAAGTTGCGCAGTATTCTGGAACTCTCTTTCCGCACAGAAAATTCCCTCATAAAACAGAAAGTTATTCTGGAATCAAATAGCAAAAGGCTGGATTTTGTTACAGAAGTGGATTGGCATGAAGCCCGCAAGATGCTGCGTACCGCTTTCCCTGTGGATATTTCTGCCAATGAAGCACAATATGATATCCAATATGGTTATGTGAAACGCAGTACCGTTGACAATACATCCTGGGATATTGCAATGTTTGAAGCCTGCGGACATAAATATGCTGATTTAAGTTCAGATCGTTACGGGGTTGCTTTACTGAATGATTGCAAGTATGGATATAAAATCAAAGGAAATGTCCTGGATCTTGCCTTGCTCCGTTCTCCAAAATCACCGGATTTTGAAGCAGATCAGGGAAAACAGTTTTTTACATATTGCTTCTATCCCCACAAGGGAAATGCGGTAAATTCTTCCGTAATGCAGGAAAGTTCTGCTGTAAACAGGGAACCCATCCAATTTGAGGGATATGCAAGAGGGGAAATGTATCCTTTGTGTAAAATTCAGTCAGAAAATGACGGAATTTCCCTTGAAGTATTGAAAAAAGCGGAAAAAGAAGAGTCTCTGGTTATAAGAGTAGTGGAAACAAAAGGGGAACATTCTACCGGAGAACTTGTTTTCTCTTCTGACGAATTCCGTACATTGGAAACGACCTCTCTTATGGAATGGGAAAAAGGCGAAAAGATTCCTGTAAGAAAAGGGAAAGCAACTCTTTCACTTGCTCCTTTTGAGATCAGAACTTTTTTCCTGCGGAAAGGTTAAGTATGTTGGAGTGTGTAAAAATTCCCGGAAGGTGCAAAAAATCATTTCTGTGAGTAAATGATTTTTTATAATATTATCCGGTAAACTTGCATTCCTGGAGGATGTAAAAAATATATTTGC
>JAGBXB010000132.1 GCA_017629515.1 Lentisphaeria bacterium
TCTCCTTTCCGTACATAAAAAAAGAAATAGTGGTCACCCGGCATATTTTTCAGAAGCGTGACTTGTTTACAGACTTCTGAAAATCCGGACTCTTTCCGGATCGGGAGACAGCAGATATCTTTGTTTCGTCTTTTGATATGCCAGGAGATCCGGTAAACCTCATTGGCAGTTACATATACATGCCCTTTCCCGCCGGAGACCCTGAGATATTTCCTGCAGATCTTCCGGATAAAATCCCCCTGCGAATTGACCCGCAGGGACTTTGCGGTACAGGCAATCATCAATCCCGTGAAAACTACAACCGGAAGCAATCTGCAGATCAGACGGAGGCATAAAAAATCCAACTTCAATTTTCTGAAGATCCAACGGAAAATCAGTTTGGATTTCATACTCAGACAGCCGGAAAAAACCGCTGCCGGATAAATCAGAATGGCTGCATAACGTGAAGATGACATAATACTGTGCAGCGAGATACGCCAGAGGATCATACAAAAAACTGTCCCTGTAAAAAGCCAGAACAGAACTTTGTTTCTTTTCCGGAGAAGGAAAATGGAAAATACTGCCCAGATCAGGGTACAGACTGCAAAGGCTTCAAAGACGATTTCCGGGATGGAACTGAATAAATATTTCCACATACCGTTATTCCCCCGGTTCTTTCTGCACTGTGAACTGTTTTTCAACGCGTTCGTATTTGTGCGTAAAATATATTTTCCAGGAGCCGATCTGCCGGTGAAGTCCTATGATGCAGAAAAACGCTGCCAGGACGATCAGACAGGAAACACTGAACCCGCAGACATAAAGAAGAAACTGTTTCCAGGTATGTTTCCGGAACAAAGCACAACACAGCAATATCACAAAAAGGAACAAGGGCAATTCAAGGGCTTCATTCCGCGTCAGTATTGCCATTGCAGTAAAAACCCCGCTGATACAGAACGGCAGAACCTTCTTTCTTCTGATCCCCGCCAGGGCTCCCCAGATGGCAAATCCTGCAAGGCACAGATAAGGCGTATCGCGCTGAATTTCCACAGCAAGCATATTCAAACCGGGCGAAACAGCAAGAAATCCTGCACAGATAAGAGCAGTTTTTTTACAGTTTACCGCTTCCAGCGTAATCCCGTAACCGCATAAAACACAAAGAACTCCGGAAAGAATATTGATGATGATCCCGGAACTTTCAGCATTCAAACCCAAATCCAGACCGCATTTTAACAACAGAAAGAAAAAGGGGGGGAGCCATGTCATTGTAGTTTCGCGGAGCGCAAGAGTGTAATCCCGGACTCTATGCCAATTCTGGGCTATATCCAGATAGAGAGAGGCATCTCTCCCCAGAGAAGGATCCAGAAGAAAAAGCATTATTTTCATGCCTGCACTCAACCCCATGAGCAGGCACAGGCATAACAGCGTATGGCTTGTACTCCAATTTGCAATTTCCCGGAAGAAACTGTTTGATTTATACAGGATCAGTATCGGGATCCTGTATAAACCTCTCCCGGAGGATGGTACAACATCGGCTCCGTCACATTTTCTGGTCAAGATTTTTGCCTTTCTCCTCATGGATAAAATTAGGCAGATAGTTTTGCAGTGTATGAACGATCTGTGCTTTTTCCGCAGAGGTGCTTTCAAGGATTCCGGACAGATCTCCCAGAAAATCATCCAACTTTTCCACAGAGGGTTTTTCCACAGA
>JAGBXB010000133.1 GCA_017629515.1 Lentisphaeria bacterium
AAAGCATGGGGAGCAGCGGTTTCGATGGAAAGAGTCTGGCTTCTTGCGTTCATGCTGAAGCGGTAAATACCTTTTTCACCGGCTTTCAGATTATAGGTGAAAGTTTTGTCAAAAGGTACACCGAAACGGTCGATCTCATTGATGGTGGGGGAGTGGACGGTTACGGTAAGGGGATTTCTGTAATTGGGGTTTTCATAACGGTGGACAGGTCTGTTGATAAAGGTGACGGGAATGACCTGACCGGGTTCTGCATAGAGGACAAATTCGTTTTTTTCCCGGAAACGCAAAATCCCGCCGCTTGATTTGCCTTTGGGGGAGATGGGAACGACTTTTTTGAAGTCAGGCAGCATCACATTGAATTTCTGTGCCATGGGGTCGGGTTTTGCCTGGGCAATGAATTTGGCAATGTCAAAGGATCTTTTTACACCTTTGGAATTCTGTATGGTGATATTTTCGATGACCGGGTTCACAATGCCGTTGCCGTAACGGGAGGTAAAGACGATGGGAGGACGGTTTTCATCATCAATGACGGTGAGATTGCGGATCACAAGGTCTTTGATGTTTTCCTTTGTGGAGTTGGAGATCAGCAGACCGGCTGTTTTACCGCCCCGGGTATCGATCACGCAGTTTTCAATGACCTGTTTCACGCCGGGCAGATAATGGGTCAGCCCCAGCTGGGAATATTTGTTGCCGGAAAAACGGCAGTTGGAGAGAATGATATATCCTCTTTTTCCGTCATTGGGGGTCTGGTGATGTCCCACATGGCCTGTGGTGAAGCCGCTGTTCACATTGTCTTTGAATTCGCAGTTGCGGAGGGTAAGTTCGATCTTCTGTTTGGAGTTGTTGGAAACATAGAATCCGGAAAGATTGTTCCGGTTGAATTCACAGTTTTCAAAAAGGATCTTGGTGAGCCCGGTGACTCCATCAGGGAAGTTGGGTTCCAAATCGATACCGCATTCCGGAGCTGTTCCTTTTGTATCATTGAACTTACAGTTGCGGACGGTAAGGTTGTGACAGCCGGTAACACTCAATCCCTGCCGCCAGCCTTTCACGCAGTTCAGATCTTCCAGTACTACATTGCGGCAGTTGAGACTTCCCACATATACGCAGTCTCCGCCGCCATTGATGATTTCAAAGTTTTTGACTTTCACATTGTCGCTGTTGTAAATATTTACCGTATGTCTGTGGTCTTTCTGTTCGGAAACGGGGAATGTGAGAAGAACTTTTCCATGGCCTTGCAGAAGAACATTTTTCTTTGCATTGATGTCAAACATACATTTCTGCACATATCTTTTGCCTTTTTTCTCCTGCCAGACCCCTTTTTGCGCCTGCACCACAACGCCGTCGGCAAAATGGATCTCAATATTGGAGGGCACCTGCAGGGAACCGGTGATCCAGGGGGAGGGCATCTTTTCAATATAGACCTTCTTTGCGCCGGAATTGAGAGCAGCCTGCAAGGCTTTGGTGGAATCTTCTTTGTTGAATCCCCACCAGTGGGCTTTGGCTTCCGTAAGTTTGCCTGCCTTCACAAGTGCGATCTCTTTGGAAAAATCCTTTGCTGCAAGATCGCCGGGGATGAGTACTGCAAGCAGTATTACTGCCGCTGCCGGAAGAAGAAATGAATTCTTACTTTTCATTTGTTGCCTTTCTTTTTTTTATTTGATAGAGAGTTGAAAAAATCAGTGTAGTCACTTACGGTAAGACGTTCGGGCGGAGTATCTTCCTCCCATTTCTGGAACCTTTCTCTTTTTTCCGCAAAGCAGTTATCCAGATTATCATCGTTGACGGAAGATACTTCCCCCACCATTACGCTCCCGGAAGAGGGATCCGCATGGAAGGTATGAAATGCCCCCGGTACAAGAGTCAGGCTTTCCCCCGGCTCAAGGGTTATTGTTTCAGAGGAATCCACTGTAAGAAGAATACCATCTTTTACTGTATTTACTTTTCCACGGACAGGTTTATTGTTTTCCGCCGGAGCAAGCTGGAAAACAAGTCTGCCGCCGCCCCTGTTGATAATATCCTCCTGTTTGCGGTAATGGCAATGCATGGGCGTGACCTGACCGGGTTTCACAAGCATGATCTTTTCAGCATAGGGTTTGGTGTATTTTTCTGAATGCAGTACACCATTTCTTATGGTGAAAAGCAATAAGCCCACTTTAAGAAAGTCCCCGGAACCGAAGTCGGTAACATCCCACCCCATGGCACAGGAAAGGATCTCATCACACTTTTCTCTGTTCTTCTTCCAATCCTCCAAAGTCCATTTGGAAAATGCCGGAAGGTAAAACTGGAAAGAGGCAAAAAATTCTTCCGCTTCTTTTATATAAGTATTGATTTCAGAGCGTTTCATGTATTAAGTTGTCCCCTGTTAAAATTTCAATACGGAAAGAGTAAGACCTCCGAGAATGAGACTTACTCCTGTTATTTTCGTCAGAGTACATTTTTCTTTCAGGAAGAATACTCCCGCAAACATGCCCACAGGCAACCCAAGCTGACGGAATACCTGAACAAAAGAAACATTGCTTACAAAGTTCATGGCAAGAAGTACCAGAATGTAGGTCGTGGAAGAGAAACAGCCTGCAACTACCGGCATGAAATCTTTTGTTTTGAAAAATTTTTTTGCCTCCTCCCGGTCTTCTTTCACGCAAAGCACCACAAGCCAGAAGAAAAGGGATAAGGCGATCCCTCTTATGGAGTAATAGGTCATGGAACGCACTGCTTTACTGACTTCCGGATAATATTCGGCGATGAGTTTCACCCCCAGTGAATCAAAAATCGTGTAACCGGTTGTTCCCATTGCCGCCATCAGGAGCAGAAAAGAATTTCTGTTCCAGTATTGGGAAGGTTTGAAGTCGGAAAAACGGCTTAACGGCATCAATAACGCACCCGTAAAAACAATGAGAAAACCTGTTGCCGCCGTCCATGTGACAGGAGCCCCCAGTCCCAGAAGAGTGGTGGTGAGAGCTGTAAGGACGATGGGAAGGGACCGCATGACCGGATAGGCAGATGCCATTTCCATTTTTTTATAGATGAGGATGATCCCCACACCGTAAAAAATATCAAAGAAAACGGTTCCTGCCACAACTCCCCAGAATGCAGGAGGAAGGGAAAAAACTTTTATGGGAGTCCAGAACTGCACATGAGACCAGATCAATGCCCCCATAGTACAGATTATGGCATAAAAAGCAAGCCCCATCTTCCTTTTTTTTGCAAGAAGATTCCATGTGGCATGGGTCACGGCTGAACCGAATATAAGAAGAAATGCTGTAAAAGTCATTGTTTATTTCCCATCTGTCATTCTTCTATACGGATCACCCGGTCGGTTTCTATATTTTCCCCCCGGTCGATATGGATATGGAGAGTATTTTTCGGGAATACTTTTTTATCAATGCGTTCCGGCCATTCCACAAGGGAATAGGCATTTTTATCATAAAGAAATTCATCCACACCGAATGCAAGGGCAGCTTCCGTACTGTCGATCCTGTAAAGGTCAAGGTGGTAAAGCATCCCTTTTTCAAGGGCATATTCCTGAACAATGGTGAATGTGGGGCTGGATACATGTTCCGTAACGCCCAGAGCTTTGGCAAAGGCGCAGGAAAAGACGGTTTTGCCTGCTCCCAGATCTCCGTATAAAGCTATGACAGAACCCGGGGAAAGAAATCCGGCTATCTCCTGTGCAACAAGGGCAGTTTCTGCCGGAGAGTGTGTAATATATTCTTTTTTCACAATTCTACCTGTATGCGGTTTATTGGAAATGGTCGAAACCGCTTTTATATTTTTCTTCTTTTTCAATCTTTTCTTTTTTCGCAACGAATCTGCCGATCCTGCTTAATGGTACACCGGGGAAATCCCATGCCTTTTCCAACAGCGGGGCTTTTTCCGGTGAAACTGCAAAAATAAGTTCATAATCCTCCCCGTCGGAAAGAGCCATTTGCAGATCGGCACCCTGACGCAGGGGAATATTTTTTTCTCCGATCTCTATGGAAAGATCCGAGGCGGAAGCAAATCTTTGCGCATCTTTCCATAAGCCATCACTTACATCCATCATGGCACAGGTATAAGTTCCGGCAAGGAAACGGCACTCTTTCACTCTGGGAAGAAAGGTAAGGTGATGTTCCGAATAAAAGGAATTGCCGAAAACGCCGGTGGCATAAAGAAAATCCCCCTCTTTTGCATTTTTCCGCAAACAGAGTTTTTCTTTCTCCACTTTCCCCAGAATGGTGAGTGTTCCTACCATCCCGTCTGCAAAATTTCCGGCAGTATCACCGCCTATGATGCTTACCTTATACTCTTTTGCGCATTCTTCCAGTCCTTTATGGAAACGCATAAGATATTCTTCTTCCAAAGGTTTTTTTGCAATGGTCACAAGCGCATACAAAGGAACTCCCCCCATGGCGCAAATATCGCTGATATTGCGTTTCAGGAGTTTGGCGGCAATCTTTTCCGGAGTGGTTTCCGGCAGAAAATGGATGTTGGAGATGACCTGATCGGCTGCGGCAAGCAGATATTCCCCGCTGCCGCAAATATCCAGAACAGCACAGTCATCTCCAATGGAAGTATGAACAGAGGGCGCAGCGGAAAAAAGTCCCGCCAGATGTCCGGTAAAAGTTTCCTCATCCATTTTATTCCTGCCGTATTTTTGATCAGTAACCCAGGAAGGAAATATCCACATTGGCTTCTGCGGAATTGCCGGAAGCATCTTTGAAGATCACTTTTCCATCGGTAAATTCAGCAGAAACGACTCTTCCGAAATCTTTGCTGATACGGGCTGCCCCCTGAATATGGCAGATCTCTTTTGAGGCATCTTTTGTAAATGTGCCGCAAGTTGTCCAGCCTTCTTTGCTCAAAGTATTTTCTTCAATGGAATCTTTGATGCCGTTGGCGAAGAAAGAGCAGTTATCTTCCACACCGATACAGCGGGTATTGCCGTTCCAGGGGAAACCGTATCTGCCGGAGTTGGAAGTCCAGATGGTGGTGGCAGGGAGAGTTTCCGGATTGCGGAGCATGAAGAAAAGATACTCTCTTTCAGGATATACACAAACCGTCCATGCAGGAGTTTTTCCGGGTTTGGAAAGCATGGAGAACAAGTCGGCATATCCGATGGGGGAGGGATAAGTGGAGTAGTCATGGAAAGGATCTGCTTTGAATGCAGTGGGGACTTTTTCCAGACTGTCATATCTTTCTCCGGAAGCAAGGTACTGGTGTTCCAGATTTTTGGGATCGGAGAATACACCGGGACAGGTCATACCCACATCAAATTTACTGGTGGAAAGGTACATTTTTTCCCCTTCTTCGGGCATATGGAGGATGGCATGGTGTCCATAAGGCATTTTTCCTTCCAGACCGCTGACGATATGTTTGATGTAGAGGGCGGAATGGTTGGAACGCATTTCAAAATGTTTGACGATATGGAAAGGATTGATGGTGGTATCCATGGAAAATTCAAAGACAGCTTTATCCCCTTCTTCCACAGCTTTATCCAGTTTCCAGGTATTGGCGGCAGTTTCACCGTGAGGAGGGTACTGGAAGCCGTTTACGGCTTCCGGATTTCCGCCGAAAGGCAGACAGAAGAAGTCACCGCGCAGATTCTGAAGGAGGGGACAGAAGGAAAGATCCGGTCTTTCATCCTGCCAGGGGGTGAGTGCATAGGGGGAAACGCTTTTTTCCGTATCTGCGAAAAATTCCACAGGAGCGTGCATACCGGCATCTTCGGTAAGGAAGAGTTTGATCCCTTTTGCCGTTAAATACCAGCCGGGGGTGGAGTGATTGATCCCTTTTTCAATGATTTCAGCCATTTTCTTCTCCTCTTGTTGTAATAAGAAAGTTGATGATTTCTTTTATGTTTTAAATATAATTAATATGTTTCAACATTACAATACTTTATTTTTTATATTTTTCAAGGGGGAAATCTTTTAAAAACAGAAAGGGAATTTGAAAAGATGGCTCTTTTGCAGTATATTATACTGTAAAGGACTCTTTTTCCGGCAGAAAAAGTGGATTTTCTCCGGAAAAATTTATGGAAAAAGTTGAAAAACGGACGGAAAATGGATAGCAACAATAATAAACAACCCAAAGACGAATTTATGGTGGATAAAGCCAAACGCAGTTTTCTGCGGATGGTCTCCCCTGATGAGTTCGGCTCTGCTGCTTCCAAACAGCATGGTTCGCCTGCTCTTGTCAATGTGCCGCCTGAACTGGCAAGAAGAGATGCGGCATATCTGCGGGCTGTGGAACTTATCCGTACTGCTTTTTCCGCACCGGATGAACATAAAAGACGTATGATCTATCTTCTTGCAGAGTCTTTTCTGGAATTTGCGGTAAACCGTACGGAACAGCTTTATCAGATCAGTGCATCCGTTACAGTGAAAGAACCTCTGGAAGACCTGAACTTTCTCAAATATCTGCGTTTATTGCGGCAGATGGTCGGTACACTGGGGGATCTTACGGAATTTCAGCAATTCGTCAACGGGGAAGACGGTCAGATCGCGGAGATCCTTGCGCTTCTGGGGATCCCCTCCGGAAATACCAGCAGTTTTTCCAGCAGTGAAGTGGCGATC
>JAGBXB010000134.1 GCA_017629515.1 Lentisphaeria bacterium
CATGACCTGGCGCGAGAGGCTGGGGAAAAACATCACCGTTCCACCGTAACGTTGGTGGTTCCCACACATACGGGAAATTGCGTAACGCAATTTCCGCGAGGTGCAGGTCACTGACCTGCCCGGGGAATGGGGCGGGAAGCCCCATGCACTTTACTCTACCGGCGGCACTTCCAACCGCTGAAGGACGAGCGAGGAACGAGCGAGAGCCGCCGGAAAGGGGGGATGGGGGAAATGCTATTCCCCCATACTCTTGGGCAAAGATTTGACCCAAAAGGTGGGGGGAAACGCTGATGAAAATGGAATTCTTTTACACACTTTTCCGGATTCAGAAGATGTCTTTCAGAATCATTTTCCTGCGATCTGCCGGCACGACGGTTTGTTGTTGATATAATTTTTAAGACTTCTGATCTGATGTTTCTGGATGTGCAAAAGAATTTTCTCTCTACTGATCTTCCGATCTCTTTCATGCAGTTTTGAGAGATATTGTTCCGTGGAATCCAATAATTGTTTATGTGGAAAATTTCTGATCTGCCGGAGAGGAATTTCCAGTTTTTCCTTTACGGCTGAGATATTCTGAAAAATTTTCATTCTCTCTGCGACGGGAAGTGACTCTCCGGAACGGATTATTTTAAGCTGTAAAGCATGGATTTGCCGGAGAGTATTAAGATATTCAGAACCATGTTGCAGTGGAAATGCTTTTTTATCCGGATATGTTTTGATAACTTTACAACCACCCGGATTATTGACAGGCATTCTGTTTCTTTTTTTGATTCTGATTTCACTCTGCTTGCGTGCGATAACACTCTGACAGTAGTTTCTTACTTGACTGCAGGAGACGGTTCCACATTTTTTTGCTGTGGGCATTTTACAAGCGGCAACCCGTTTGAAAGTCTGAGCAGTCAGTTCCGTGCAGAACAAACCGGCAAACAGTAAAAAGGCCGATAAATATTTATAAGACAACATCTTTTCCCCTTATCAAGTTTCTTTTTACTATATCGGTAAATCACGAAAATACAAGTACTTTGCGAAAGAATAATATAAAAGTATAACTTGTGATTTCCCGCGAACTTACCTCGGACACCTCATGCTGCCACTGTTCCGACGGCAGGCACAGTTTTCACCCGAGTCCATACAAAAAACGCCGGTGCAGAAAAAAATCTGTACCGGCGTTCAAATTCAAAGAACAGCTTTTATTTCACGAGAAACTCCTTACGGATAATTTTCCCGTTTGCCTGATTACGGATGGCAATATTCCATTTTCCAGTCTTTCCATTACCGGGAATCAATGCTTTCTGCACATAGATCCCATCCCGGAGCGTTGCAAAACAGGATTCATCACTGCGTTTGCCTTCCGGATCGGTCACAATGACTTCGATGGGCAGATACGATTCATAAGAAGGCAGTTCCACCTTGAACGAGAAAGCTCCTCCCCGTTTGACACTGCTCTGAAGGGTCAGATGCAGATCCTTCAGAGGTTTTTCTGTCAGCAGATAGATGTGACCTTCCGCCGCAGGGGTTTTGACCTGTAGAACCGTGTGACCGTCTTTCCGTTGGAAGGGAACACTTCTGTGATGGACCAGATCATAAACAGCTCCGGTATTCTTCCTGCGGATAACAACTTCCCCGGCATTGGGCAAACCCTTTTCCATCACAAGACCGTATTGCCCCACATAATCCCCGGCAGTCCGTTTGTCATTGATGACAAACACAATGTCGTTCCCTTTATGACTGCGGGTGTGGAACCGGTAATCTTTGTTGGAACTGGAAACATAGGGTTTCACATAGGGGGCAAGGAGTTTTTTGATCCGGGCGGCAAGAGCATCCAGATCCTTTTTGAAGACCTTGATATCCTGTGTGCGGAAGACCTCCTCCAATACCAGATCGGGGATGATCCCGGGGAGCAGGTAACGGTCCGCCACTACGATCCCGCCCTGTTTCTGAAACTGCCGGACTTTTTCAAAGGTGGTTTTTGTCAGAACATCGCAGCAGAGCATGAAAAGTACTTTGGTATTGCCGAATCCTTTTTTGGCGATCTGTTCTTCATACAGGGCCACCGGATTGAAAGAGGCATTGGAAAGGGCCAGAGATCCCACACTTAAAAAATTGCTGTTGCCGAAGAAGGTTCCCCGCTGGGCAAAGAGCACAACCGAATAACTGTCCAGAATTGCCACTTCCGAGGGCCGCTCCGGAACAGATTTCAGGATCATTCCCAGGGGACGAGCCACCTCTTTAAAGAATTTGCCGATCTCTCCGGCGGTTTGTGCATTGGTATATTGGTAGGTGGATTTTTCCACACTCCATCCGAAAGGCTCGGAGTCAAAAATGGATCTCCAGGCATAAAGCCCGATCCCGTCCAGCTGCCGTGCGGCAATGGTCCAGAGTGCGATCTTCATCAGATCCGGCGGCGTGGTGATATAGCGTGCCGCATTATGCCGGGGCAGCCACTTGGGCAGTTTTTTCACACTTTTGCCCACGGGAGCAGTCACACTGCGGTAGGCGATCCCCTGGATCATGG
>JAGBXB010000135.1 GCA_017629515.1 Lentisphaeria bacterium
GCACCGTCAGGTGCGTTGTAAAAAGCAACACATCCTCCCGGCGCCAGGCGGAAACTTCTCAAGTGTAGCGTTCGCGAAACATCTTCACAAGCGACTGAAAGGAGCGACTTCACAAGCAAGGCTTCCGGAGTTTGGTGAAGATGTGAAGAAAACCTACGGTTTTGAGTGAAGTTGCGCTTCGCGCAGTGAAGTGAAGCCTTGCGGCTTCGTTATTTTTTTGCCCGGAATTCGGGCAAAAAAATGGGGTGCTAGATGGGATTTGAACCCACGACCTCCTGGGCCACAACCAGGCGCTCTAACCAACTGAGCTACTAGCACCATTCGTGCTTTGTTCCTCTTTCCTCTGAAACAGGATAACGCTTTTAATATACTCCCGTATTCCGATTTTTCAAATGATTTTCTGAAAAAAATCAAGTTTTTTCTTTTTTTATCACAGTTATCCCATGAAATTTACTGTTATATGTAAAAAAATCTGCCGTAATATCAAAAACAAGTTCTGCAGGAACAATGGGCAAAGGCTGCCGGATCTTGATTCCGGATCACTTCGCCGGACAGGAAAAAAGAAAAAAACAATACAAAAAAATCCCTTTTCAACTTGAAAAAAGTTTTTTCTCCATTATCTTAAATCCTTATAAAAAACACCATAGGACAACATGAGACAGTGAGGAAAATATGCCCGGAGAATTTATAGGGTATCTGCCGGAACACGATCCGCTGTTCCCGTATCTCAAAAATGAGATATTTTCCGGGATGGGGTGTTCCTGTCCGGCAGGGATAAAAGTATATAAAACAAACGGTTCCAATGAAGTATATGTATATGAAGATGCCTCCAATGCACAGAAAGTTGTTGGTAAATTCTTCTATTCTCAACGGATGAATGACTGGGATCTTGCATGGAAAAGGCTGGATAGAGAATATAAAAATCTTCTGGAATTCCGTTCGTATCTTGATCCCTTCTATCACTATGTAGCCAAACCGCTGGGCAGAAATGACGACCTCAACCGGCTTCTTGTGGTGGAATATTGTTACGGGGAACCATTGGAAAACATCATTATGCGTTCCATCAATGAAAATGATGAAGCATTGCTTTTCGGCAAACTGAAAGCCCTGGCATATTTTCTGGCAAGAGTCCATAATCATTCCGCTGCAGAAAAAACAGCAGATTTTGAAAAGGTCTGTCAATATTTCTGTACGGTGGTTTCTCAACTGGAAAGTATTACCTCTTCCGGGGAAAGAGAATATCTGTATTCCTGCTGCCGGCAATGGCATGATGAACCTTTTATGTGGCAGGATCGGGAGGTACTGGTTCACGGGGATGCCACGCCCGCAAACTTTTTCTTCGGCGATGATATCCATGTTATTTCCTTTGACATGGAACGCAACCGCAGAACGGACAGAATGTTTGATACAGGCCGGCTTGCCGCAGAATTACAGCATTTCTTTTTCCGGGCGACCGGCAACAAAGAAAATGCGGAAAAATTTATCGGACACTTTTTCTGGGAATATGCCTGTCACTTCCCTGACAGGGAAAAAGCCTTTTCCGCCATTACGCAAAGGGCTCCTTTCTATATAGGGATGAATCTGCTGCGGATCGCCAGAAATGATTATCTTTCTATTGACTACCGCAGACAACTTATTGAAGAAGCAAAAAAAACTCTTCACAAAAATTGAGAGGATATATAAAATGATCAAAGGCCTGCTTTTCGATTTAAATGGAACTCTTATTGATATACATACTGATGAAGAGGATTTTCATACTTACCGTGTCACTGCCAATTTTCTGGATTATTACGGTGTAAAAATTACTCCGGAGCAGTTGAAAGATAAATATTTTGCGCTCAACCGCAAACAACGGAAAGAAAGCAAAGAAAAATTTCCGGAATTTGATGTAAGTAAAATCTTTTTTGAGATCATTCAAAGTTACGCCGTCACCCCGGCAGAATGGGATGAACAAAAAGTTATCGACCTTGCCGGGACGGCTTCAAGAGTCTTCCGCGCCGCATCCAGGCACACGCTTCATTTGTACGAAGGGGTGAAAGATATTCTGGATATATACAAAGACAAGTACAAAATGGCAGCTGTTACCGATGGGCAGAAATTATGGGCTGTTCCGGAATTGAAAAGTTGTTCCCTTGAAGAATATTTTTCTTTTGTTCTTGTTTCCGGCGATTTCGGTTTCCGCAAGCCGGATGAAAGGATGTTCCGCCTGGCAGTGGAAAAAATGGGATTGCCCGCAGAAGAGATCCTTTATATAGGCAACGATATGTACAGAGATATTTACGGAGCAAAAAATGCCGGCTTGAAATGTGTCTTCTTCCAATCCAATCAGGGCGATCACTCTTTTCACGGAGCGGAGGCAGATTACATCATCTACCATTTCAGGGAACTTGTCAACGCTATAAATTTCATCAATTTACAGGAAGAAAAGAAAAATGGATAATACAAAACATTTTCTCTCCGACAGAAACAGGATCCTTATCAAAAAAGATCACAGCAATACCATTTATTTCATGAGCAGATTTTCTGCACAGGAAAATACTGTTACACGCTATATTGAGGGCAATGAATTAAGTTATCTCCTTTCCAGTGATCTCCCGCTGGAAGATTGGGAAAAAGGGAAACTTTTTGCACAAAGCTGGGATAATCACGCCCCCTGGATCTTTGAAAAACATGGAATACTCGGAGCCAATCACGGAAGCGGCTTCACCTTTAAGATCCAAATGCTCCGGCACTGGCTTTTTGAAGCGGATATCGGAAAAACCCTTACAGACGATGCAGGAAACTCCTTTATTCTTCTTTCCATTGAAAATTTATCGGTATTTTATGTTCACAGCGATATACCCGAAGAAGGCCAAACGTTCTGTGACCATGTTACCGGTTCACTGCATATTGAAGGAAAAACCATTACCCCCGATACCGTAACAAAATGGATGATGAACGGCGTTCCCGGCGGGCAGCTGGCACCTCACCAGAGATATGATAAAATCCAACTTCTTGCCGATGGGAAAGAGGAAATCAAAGAGGGGGAAGTCAAAGAGTGCGATTTTGCCCTTCTTTCAGTTGATATGGTTCTTATATTCCCGGATGAACTTCTCCGGTATCTCAAAAAGAATCCGGGAAAATATCTTGCCCCCAATGCGTCCATTCTGGATGGTTCCATCCGGTGTGAGATGACCACATTTTTCCAGCCGGAAAGCTGCCGCAGGATCAGAAACAAAGTGACCTTTCTCAAAGATATTCCGGAATCCTTCCATTACGGCATGATCCAATATTACAGTGAAATACCTTTTTCCCTGCATGAAAAAATGGTTCCCGGCTTCAAAAAATTTACGGAAAAAGGGATGGAAGCCGACCTGAATACATTGTGGGAGTTTCCCCACGGCAAAGCCTTTATAAAAAGGCTGACAAAAGATGATGCCGCAGATCCGGAAAGACTGCCCAATATTTATGTAGATCACTTCGGCAATGAAAACAAACGCTCTCTGGGAGTGGCATTAGGCTATTCCTGCACCCACGGGATCACGGCAAGAGGAATGGAAAAAGAGAGAGGAAACAACCTTCTTTATCTTTACCAATCCGGGAAAATGTACCCCTATGCCTGCGAAAAAGATTCTGCCAGAAAAGGGGAATCCTTTACTCTTCACGCATTCCACCAGTATTTTCCGCCGGTTGAAAATGGGATAAGTACCTTCTTCCATAAAGAGGAAGACGGGAAAAATATTCTTTATATCCTGTTTCCGGAAAAGCAGGAAAGTTTTCTTTTTACACTTCCGGAAACTTTTGCAGAAAAAGATTTTGATATACTGGAAAAGGATGAAGGGATCTTTTTTGACGGAAAAAAGGGCAATATTCTCTCTTTCCATGCAGAAAACAATGGATATATCTTCCTGAAAGAAAAGTAAAAAAAGGCTTCCGTGGGGAATTTTATTTCCCCACAGTCCCTTTATCAATACTGATCCCCCGCCTCTGATAGGTGGGGATATCCAGATCCTCGTCTTTATATTTTGTTACAGGAAGATCAGCGAAAATCCCTTTGGAAAAACTTTGCAGATCCAGCATCCCCTGTTCCATGCCCCCTCCCCCGGCGTTTGCAGTTGTGTGAGGGGCAATGACCGGATCAGGGACACTGTTTTCCCCCTGCCACAAAAGTTCCTGTGCTTCCGGAAGAGAATCATATCTTATGGCAAAACAGGTGAGAAGCACTTCCTCATCCATTGCAGGATTGATGGTAACGCCCGCCATAAACTGGGTACTTCCGGGAACAAGAGAGGAGGCTCTGTCCAGAGTCTGGCGCATTTCGCCAATGGAAAGATTTTTCCCTCCGGTAATGGTAAGGATCACTGCGTGAGCCTGACTGAACCGGCTCATACCGCCCAGAAAGGGACTTTCCAACATATTTTCCAACGCCATGGCGCACCGGTCAAGCCCGTCGGAAGAAGAAGCACGCCCCACCCCTACGGCGCAGGAGCAACGCTTTTTCCGCAGCAGAGCAAGGAAATCGGCAAAGTCACCGCCAATAAGTTTTCTGCTTGCCAACAGTTCTGCTACTGCCAATACACACCATGCCAGAGATTCCGCTGCAAGAAGAAATGATTCCTCCACAGCAGCATCCGGGGGAAGTGTGGAAAAAAGGATATCATTGGGCAAAGTGACAAGGGCATCGGTTATTTGCAGAAGTTCTTTTACCGCTTCATCGGCATTTTTTCTTTTAGTGTAAGACTCAAAGGAAAAAGGAGTACTCAACATGAAAAGAGCGGGAGTGGCAAGCTGCCTCGCCACACTGGCAACAGTTCTGATCCCGCCGGTGGCAGTTCCGCCGCCGAGCCCGCCGGCAACAATGATATAATCATAGCCGGAGAGGGCTTTGGTAAGGTGCGATCTTTCCCGTTCCACAGCCCGTTCCCCTTTCACCACATCGCCGCCGCAGCCCAGCCCGCTTTTGACTGTCCATTCCACTTCCGCCTGAATCTTTGTATGGGCGTTGCTTGATGCCAGATCCTCTTTATCTGTGTCGATCACCGCAGTACGGATATGAGCAGAACCGGCAAGGGAACGGAAGGCTTTTATGATTTTTGTACCGCTTCCGCCGATCCCCAGAAGCAGGATCTTTTTTCCTGTTCCATTTTCCGTAAGAACATCTTCTTCGCTTCCGGAACCGGGTTCATTTTTTTCCTCCGGGATATTCAATCCGGGCTCAAAATCCATCTCTACGGTTTCCCCGATCCATGATTTATTCTGGTTTTCATCCATATTGTGCAGTTCTTCCGGATTCATATTTTAAACGCTCCCATTATATCTTTGATCTTTCCGAAAAGTCTTTCTCCAAGCCCTTCAAGCATATCGCCCATGTGCCCGAGTTTCCCGTTTTCCTCCCCGTTCATTTCCTCTGCGGCAAGTTTCAGCAAACCAAGCAAAGTAGCATAACGGCAAGTCGGAGTCAGGTCATTCATCGCTCCGCTTACATTGGAAACATCCCCGCAACGGACATGAAGCCCCATCACACTGCGTACTGTATCAGGGATGGAAGCAAACAATGCTCCGCCGCCAGTTAAAACGATACCCCCCTCGATCTGCCGGAATACATCTCTTGAACCGATTTTTTCCCGAAGGATGGAAAAGAGTTCCGTAAGACGCGCATCAATGATCTTCTCAAAAGAGCCTGTGGGGATACGCCTTTTCGCATTATGATTGCCGCTGAAAAATTCTATCCCGGATTCGCCCGCCGCTTTGACCTTTGCAAGGCGGTTTTCACAGATAAAGCGGCGGCATTGTTCCATACTCAATTCCAGCCCTATGGCAAGGTCATTGGCAAGATTGTCCATCCCTACCGGGATAACGCCGCTCAATAAGATCCCGTCATGTTTTACAAGTACATATTCCGTAAGGTTCGCCCCCACATCAATAAGAAGCGTGCCTTTCATTTTTTCATCTTCCCTCAATGCGGCATAAAGAGCTCCTATACCGGAAAAAACATTTCTCAAAGGCACTTCAAACCCCAGATCCCGGATAAGGGTACGCAGCGTTCCGATACGGTTGCGGTCGGCAGAAATACTATGCACATAGGCATCCAGCCTTGTTGCAGAATGCCCCAGGGGATTTGCGGTACGGTAACGGGAATCCAGCATGAAATAGGAGTCGAAAGTATTCAGAATGATCCGGTCGGGAGGAAGAGTGATACTTTCGGCTTTTTCCACAGCTTCAATGATATGATTTGCGGTGATCTGATGGTTGCCCTCATAGATCATCACATTGCCCTCGCCCTGCCGGGAACGGATGGATGTACCGCTTACAGAACAATAGATCCTGCTGCATTCAGCACTTCTGCCGTTAGGAAGATCCAGTTGCAGAAGCACTTTATCAAGAATGGCGGATGCTGCGGATATATTTACGATCTCCCCTTTGCAGACAGATCCTCCGGAGGGAGCAGAAGCAAAATTCAAAACCACAGGATTGCCTCCATGATCTATACATCCCCTCAATGCCGAGATCTGGGAAGATCCCAGATCAATACACAGCACACTCATTTTTTCTGCCGTTCCCATACTTGATAAACTCCTCCTGACCGGTATTGTAACTTTTTATTACAAATTTTTAAAATAAAATGCAAGAATTCTCTCATTTCCGTTAAAAAAAGTACGGATGAATTTGAAAAAAAACCATTAGGGGTGTATTTTAACAGCAAATTGACATTTTTTCAAGTCCTCAAATGGAGTTTTTTATGGAATTATTGTATGATATCCTGCTTGACAACGGTATTAAGTATAAAGCAAAGGGGGAAGACAGCATCCCTTTGAAAAGTGGAGACTATTGCATCATCCGCAAAGATTTCTTTCTGGATTATGGAAAAGTCATTTCCAATGGCGTACCCTTTGACCCTTCTCTGCTGCCCAAAGAACCGGTTTCCGGAACACCTTCCGACAAAAAAACGGAAGTCCCCCGGATCCAGCGGAAAGCTACTGTTGTGGATCAGGGCAAAGCCAATGAAAATGCCATGCGGGCAAAATCTGCCCTGCGGACAGCCGCCTCCCTTATAGATCACCTGAAACTGGAAATGAAACTGATCAACGCCCACTATGCTTTTGATAATAAACTTCTTGCCATCCAGTTCAGCGCAGAAGGCAGAGTGGACTTCCGGGAACTTGTCAAGCAGCTTTCCACATCTCTGAATACAAGAATTGAACTGCGGCAGATCGGCGTAAGGGATGAAACCGCCATCGTCGGAGCTCTTTCCATTTGCGGCAGACCTTTATGCTGCTGCACATTCCTGAAAGAATTTGATTCCATCAATGTCAAAATGGCAAAAGAACAGGATCTTGCCCTTACCCCCAGCACCATTTCCGGTATGTGCGGCAGATTGAAATGCTGTCTCAAATATGAACATGAGGGCTATCTGGAACTGGAAAAAACCATGCCCAGAAGGGGGGACTGCTGTGAATGTAAAGAGGGCAGAGGCGTGATCATTGACCGCAATCTGCTCACCCAGAAAGTCATTGTGCAGATCGATGGAACTGGTCAAACCATCAGTTATCCCAAAGAAGAGGTCACTGTAGTATATCCGGATAAATACCGCATCAAACAGAAACAGACTCCCTCGGAAGAAGAAATGGCTGCCATGCTTCTGGAAGATAAAGAACCCGGTCAGGAAAAAAGCAAACCGGGAAAAAATTACCAGAAAAAATAAGAAAAAACGCCTTATTCTTTCGCTGAAAACTTCATGACAACTCTTTCCGCATCCCGGAAAGAGTTTTTATTTTGCATACTGATCCGGATCGCTTCCGGGTGCTGGGTACGGAACCATGTATTCTGTCTTCTGGCATATTGCCACGTGGCAATGGAAATTTTTTCAAAAAGTTCCTCTTTTTTCAACATTCCGGCAAGATACTGCCCGATCTGCCTGTACCCGAGAACCTGCCATGCAGTGGGGGAAGATAAAAGACCGTTTTTTATAAAAGATTCCGCCTCTTCGATCCAGGAACTTTCCAGCATTTGCCTGCAACGCAAAGCGATCCTTTCTTTCAATACAGAATTTTCCCATACAAGCACAAAACTCTGTGCGTCTTTTCTTGGTTCCCTTTTCCAGGCCTGCTGTAAAAAAGTCATCTCTTTACCTGTAAGGAGCAATACTTCATACGCCCGGATAAGTTTCCTCCTGTGACTGCGGAATGCTTCCGCATCGGCGGGGGCTTTTTCCTCCATAATGGCAACAAGTTCAGGAAATTTTTCCTCATTGTCATACTTTTCATCCAGACTTTTTCTCAATTCCGGGGAAGAGGGCAATTCATCCAGTCCATACATGATCGCACGCATGTATAAGCCTGTCCCGCCGGCAATTACCGGCAGTTTCCCCCGTTCCCGGATCTCTTTAACCGCCTTTTCCGCAGCATCCCGGAAAGCAAAAACATCATACTTTTCTGTTATATCTATAATATCCAGAAGATGATGGGGTATTTTTGCGCGTTCTTCCTTTGTGGGTTTGGCTGTTCCCACATCCAATCCTTTGTAGATCTGCATGGAATCGGCGGAAATGATTTCCCCATCATATTTTTCAGCAAGTTGTAATGCCAGAAAACTTTTCCCGGAGGCGGTAGGTCCCATGATCACAGGAAAAGGAGGCGGGAGAGAAGAAGAGAAAACTTTCATAATAAACTTCTTTTCTATCAATTTATTTACTGTTTTTCTCTTCTGTTTCCGCTTTGGTTCCCTCCCCTTTATTTTCCGGACGGAGAAGATTGGAAAGAATAAAAATAAATACCCCTGCACAAATACAGGAATCCGCCACATTGAAGGTGGGCCAGGCATATTTTCCTATGTAACAATGGAGAAAATCCACAACCGCCCCGCCACGGAAAAACCGGTCGAAACTGTTTCCCAGAATCCCGGAAAGAATGAGAAAGAGTGCAAAATAGCGTTCAGGCCAGTAATCTGCCAGTTTTTTGAAAAATACCAGCAGAAGCACAAATGCAGCAAGGGAAATGGCACATAAAAGATAGAATTTCCCCGAAAGCATGTTCCATGCCGCCCCGTCATTGGTCACATAAGTAAGATCGAAACATCCCGGGATCACCCGGATATGTTCCCGCATGGGGATATATTTCACCACAAGAAACTTTGTCAGTTGATCCAATACGGCAAAAATGATGCACAAAATTGCAGAAGCAAGATAAATCATCCGTTCCCGAAAACTACCGGGAACAAGTCTAATTTGTTTCAAAGCCATTTCCAAATTCTTTCCACTTTTTTATCTGCGGCGGGAACCATCTTCCGTACTTTCCCGGAAACTCTTGCATTTTGTGCAATATCTTGCATAGGGTTTTGCCACCAGTCTTGCATGAGGGATCTTTTCCCCGCAATCCAGACAAACTCCGTATTCGGAATCTTCCAATCTCTGCAGGGCTTCGTCGATCATTTCCATTACATCCGCTTCACCGGAAAGCAGACCCAATTCAAAATCATGGCGGAAATTATCACTGCCCAGATCAGCCATGTGGGTAGCCATCCCGGCTCTGCCGGCTCCGGAATCTTTCCGGGAAGTAAGGGCTTCATCGGCATGGAATTTAAGTTGTTCACCGAACTTGGCGCGTTCTTTCATAAGAAGATCCTGAAAAAACTTTTTCTCCGTCTTGGTCAACTTGACTTTCTTGATATGCAATTCTGCACTTTTTACTGCTGCCGCCCCCAATTTCACTCTTTGAGAGATGGCAGCCTTTTTTGCAGGGGCTTTCACTGCTTCTTTTTTCACAGGAGCAGCCTTTTTTGCAGGGGCTTTCACTGCTTCTTTTTTCACGGGAGCAACCTTTTTCGCAGGGGCTTTCACTGCTTCTTTTTTCACGGGAGCAACCTTTTTCGCAGGGGTTTTCACCGCTTCTTTTTTCACGGGAGCAACCTTTTTCGCAGGGGCTTTCACCGCTTCTTTTTTCACAGGAGCAGCCTTTTTTGCAGGGGCTTTCACCGCTTCTTTTTTCACAGGAGCAACCTTTTTCGCAGGGGTTTTCACCGCTTCTTTTTTCACGGGAGCAACCTTTTTTGCAGGGGCTTTCGCTGCTTCTTTTTTCACAGGAGCAGTCTTTTTCGCAGGGGCTTTTGCAGGACCAGCCTTTTCCTCTTTGGCTGCTTTGGTTTTCTTCACAACACTTTTTACAGGCTTTTCAATGGTTTTGGATGCTTTTTTCACACCCTTTCCACCGTTTTTGGAAGCAGTTTTCATGTTCACCTCTGTTTGTTGATTTTTGTAGATATAATCATCATTAATATACCATGAACTGCACCATTTTACAAGAATTTTTATCCTTTTTTTATACCTTTTTCCTCCATATTTTTTATTTTGTACTGAAAAGATGCTTTTACTTTTAAGTACCTTTTCTTCAAAAAGATACGGAATAATGAAAAAAGGCATAAAAAACAAAGAAAAGAATGAAAATAACGGAAAGAACGGAAAGAAAGAATACTGGAATTACACTGACAGCTGCGGCGGTACAGGAAAATACCTTTTTACAGATCAAAGTACCCGTATCCGGACTGCCGGCAGATTTTGAATACTTTTCATATACAGAAATAAAAAAAGGGGCTGTTGCAAAAATGTTTTGCGGGGAAGACACCTTTTTGAAAAAACCTTCTCTTCCCCGCCCCCCATCTTCCAAAAACTTTTGACGGAATTACTTTTATCGTTAACGATAAAAAAGGCTGTTGCTCACCTTTTTTAAAGGTTTTGCAACAACCCTCTTATAAAAAAACGGATCCTTACTTTTTCACCGTCACCATTTTGCCAGTTCTGGCAGATTTTTCCTCTGCTTCCGCTATCACGATGGAAAGGCGGGTACTTTCAGGAGTACATACTTCCACATCTTTGTTTTTCACGATACATTCAGAAAAATAGGCAATCTCATTGAAATAGGGGTTGGGGCTGGCAGGTACTTTGATGATTTTTTCTTTTCCATCCACCGGGCAAACTCTTACTCCCTCATCGCAGAAATCCACCGTAGCCTTTTCAAATACGGCAACAGTACTGGAATACCATGCACCACGGCACCAGGAACCTTCCGAACTTACTTTCGGGCCGCCGGAAGCATATACATAGTTGCTCATAAGGTCGTCAATACCGCCGGTAGTGCGTTCAATACCGAAAGTCATCACCTTTTCAGGTGCCCCCAGCAGATACTGGATAAAGTCGGTATCGTGCAGATGCAGATCCAGGAGAGCTCCGCCGCTCTGGGCAGGATCACGATACCATACCTTTTTGGGAAGGCCGCCATTGCGTCGCATATCCAGACGCAGGAGTTTACCGTATTTGCCGGAATCATACATTTCTTTGATTTTCCGGAAATTATTGGCAAAACGCAGGCACTGGGCGATCATCAGTTTTTTCCCGGTCTTTGCGGATGTTTCGATCATTTTTGCCGCATCCGCAGAGGTGCGTGCCATAGGCTTTTCGCACAGCACATGGTAGCCGTCTTTCATGGCACGGATGGCATATTCCGCATGGAGGGGACAGGGAAGACAGATATCCAGCATATCAAACTCCACACTGGAAACCATCTCTTCATAGGAGGTGAAAAATTTCACATTTCCCAGATCACTTTCTCCGCTTTTTCCCAGATTGATCTCGGCTTCCTTTTCTTTGAAGGAGGCAGGGTCACTGTCGCAGATGGCAACCAGTTCCACATATTTCTGTTTGGCATACTGGGCGGAATGGAAGTGCCCCATTCCTCCGAAACCGATAAGAGCGCATTTGATTTTTTTTGCCATTTTTCATTTCTCCTGTCAGGAAATTTTGTCTTTAAGGAAGTTGTAAGCCTTGCGGATGTCCCCTTCCGGATCCTCTCCACATTCCCGTTCGATGGTAAGGAAACCGTCAAAGCCGACTTCTTTCAAAGCGGCAAGGTAAGGCGCCCATTCCACCTGACCATCTCCCAGAGGGACTTCTTTATACTGGGAGCGTTCTTCGGTAAATTTTCTTTTACTTCCATCAACTTCAACGATCCCGTAAGTAGCGGCGGCTGAACCGGGAACAAGATTGATCCCGTCCTTTGCGTGGGTGTGAACGATATATTTTCCCAGAACTTTCACTGCATGAGCGGCATCCACACAGGCAACCATACGCAAGTTGGCAGGGTCAAGGTTCACCCCGATACCTTTGGAATCCACATCATCCAGGATCTGAAGAAGGGTTTCCGCTTTTTCCGGACCGGTTTCCACAGCAAGGACAGCTCCTCTGGAAGCGGAGTAATCGGCAGCGGCTTTCAAAGATTTTGCCATTGCTTCATAAACAGGATCGTTTCTGTCTTCAGGAACTACGCCAATGTGGGTGGTAATGATATGGGAATCAAGTTTCGCAGCAAGATCCACAACATGATTATGGACTCTTACCCTGTCCTGCCACTCCCCTTCCACGGAAAAATGGGTTCTGCACACATCCCCGCAAACAGCAGAAATGACCAATCCGTATGAATCACACATTGCCTTGTATTCCGCAAGAAGTTTATCATCCGCAATAAGGATTTCCGGCGCAGCAAGCAACTGGATACCTTTCAATCCCATTTCTGCATAAGTGGCAAGTGTTACAGGAAGCGGTTTTCTCAAAGAAGAGGAAAGGGCACCGATTTTCATTTTCAGCCTTTCTTTTTGTATTTTTTGTTTTTTTATTGAAAAAATTACTTGCAAATTCTCTTTATGCTATTAAATTTACACTTGAAACAAAAATATAAAATGGATAAAAAGTGCATCATGGATGACAAAAAAAAGCATAACATACATTTACTTCCCTCCACCGGTCAGCAGGAGATCCACAGGACTTACGGTTTATGGATCATAAGGGGCGGCTCCTCTTTCCATACACAAATCAATTCCTATGAGTGTTGTGCAAAAAGATATTTCCAGTTCTACTCTCTTTCCCACATGTACGCCGGACACGGCAAAGTATGGCTGGAACCGGACAGAGAACAGGAAATTTTCCCCGGCGACTGCATCATCGTAACCCCGCGGCTTCTGAACAGATACGGGGGATGGGCAGATGAGTCCTACTGTGAAGATTGTATCAATTTCTGCGGGCCTGTGGCAGATATGCTTATGAGGTCGGATGTCCTTTCCGCCGGGGTTTTTCACATGGGCAGAGTCCGGAAACTATTGCCAATTCTGGAATATGCCTCCTCCCCATCCATAGATTCCCAGATCAGAGCCAATATCGAATTGCAGAAACTTTTGACCGACATTTATTTTGAAAGCAGAAAACACTCCATCGGAGAAAATACTCTCCTTGATGAACTTCTGCAAAATATCCAATCCCATCCGGAAAAGTGGTGGAGCGTAAAAGAAATGGCGGATATGTGCAATTTAAGTGTGGATCAGATGCGCAGGATCTTTTTGAAAAGAACAGGTGTTCTGCCGAAATTATATGTAGACAGGCTGAAAGTGACCCGTGCGGCAGATTTTCTCATCCGTTCCGATTGCGGGATCCGGGAGGTTTCGGAAAAATTCGGCTATCAGGATCAATACCACTTTTCCCGCCGTTTCAAAGCACTCATGGGCTTATCCCCCCTCTCCTACCGGAAGAAAGTAGGCTCTATCAATCCCCTTGCGGCTCTGCCGGAAAAAAAGGATAAATAAATTCTCTTTTCAATTCTTTGAAGCAAAAAGCATTTCCGCAAAAAGCAGATCTTCGGGAAAGGTCACTTTGATATTGGGTTTTCCATTTTCCGCAATTGCAGTTTTACAGGAAGTAAATTTTTCCACAAGAGAGGAATCATCGGTAAACGTTTTCAACTCATCTTTCCCTTTGGCAAAGGCGTCAAGCAACACTTCCTTACGGAATGTCTGGGGAGTTTGCACCGACCAGAGATTTTCCCGCGGAACTGTCCGTTTAACAAGAGTATTTTCATCCGTTTCCTTAATGGTATCGGTTACTTTCTTTGCCGCAATACAGCCTCCGGATTTTTCCGCTCCGTAAAGAGTAGTCAGAAGAAGCCGGTGATCTGCAAAGGGACGGGCGGCATCATGTACCGCAATATACTCACACTCCTGCGGCAGAGCCATGATCCCATGATAAACGGATTCTTCTCTGCAACTTCCGCCATTGACAAGAAGTACGTTCTTCCCCCTGAATAAATATTGATACTTTTCAAGCAATCGGGCAAAATCTTCTTTCAAAGCTTCCGGCACAGTCAGAACCACATGCTTTTCCGGCAGAAATGGAACAAAATTTTTCAGACAATGGAGAAATACAGGAAGAGAATCCAACTCTTCAAAAAGTTTGTTTTTTGCTCCGTAACGGCTGGAAGAGCCGCCGGCGGCAATGACGACGCCCGTTTTTTCCCCCATATCCATTTCTTTCAGAGGTCCTTTCAGAAACGGCAGGATCTTTACCACATCCCCTGCCCCGGCAACGGCGATGACTTTCCTTTTTGCCTTGTTTCCGGAAAAATCTTTCTTTACGGAAGAAATCACCTTTTCCCCCATTTCCTTCCATGTGCCGGAAAGAAGCTCTCCCTTTTCCCCGATGGCAGAAACCAATTCATCCGCCCCCACTTTGCCGGTTTCCGACCATGCAGCAAAAACGGGAGCAACAAATACTTTATCAGGGGAATAGTCTTTCTTTCCCAACTCACCGGCAAACTCTTCAAAATACCGTTCCAGCCTTGCGTAACGGTGGGGCTGAAAAACAAGGACAAGTTCACTTTCCGGATACATTTCCCGCAATGACAGCAGACAGGCTCTCACTTCCGCAGGATGATGGGCATAATCTTCTATAAGAGTACATTCCAACCCCTCATAATGCACAGTAAGGCGTCTGCCCACTCCGGCAAAATCCTGTAAATATTCCAATGCTTTTTTGAGAGGGATATCAAAGCACTTTTCCACACATTTTGCAGCAAGGAAAGAGTTTTCTTTCTGATAAAGGGGGAAATGACGCAATGATTTCTTTATGGAAAATTCTTCCCTTTCCTCCGGTGTCACCCGACAGAAATTGGTGTGTTTCCCTTTGTAAAGAAGGTCAGTTTTATTTCCGGCATTATAAACAAGAAGGGGAGAAGCAAAAGCAAAAGCGCGGAAATTATCCAGTAAAACTTCTTCACTTTCAAAGTTCCATACATGGTCATCTTCAATATTGCTTACCACTGCACAGGAAGCATGTATTGCCGTATGGGTTCCATCACTTTCATCTGCTTCACAAACAAATACTTTTTTATTTCCGGCTGTTCCGTTCCATATTTTCCCGGGAAGAAGCCCGCCGATAAGATATCCCGGATCAAATCCGGCTTTTTCCAGAATATGCACAACCATACTGCTGATACTTGTTTTGCCGTGAGTCCCGCTTACAGCAATAACAAAAGGAAACAACTTTGCCACAAGTCCCAGCGCCTCCCCGCGCCGGATACATTTTGCAGAACGCTTTTTTGCTTCCAGAAGTTCTGCATTATCTTCTTTGATTGCGGAGCTGTAAACAACCAGAAGATCTTTCCCGTCACAGGAGGGCAGATTTTCCTTTCTGTGAGTACAATATACCTTATAACCGGCCTCTTGCATCAAAGAAAGTGCGGCACTTTCCGCCATATCCGAACCGCTTACAGAAAACCCCAGTTGGGCAAAAATCCTTAACAGCGGCATCGTTCCTGCGCCTCCGCAACCGATGAAATGAACGTATGCGCCTTTATGCAGATAATCTTTCAATGAAATCTTTTCTTCTGTCTGCATCATTTTTTTTCTTCATTTTCTGCAACTTTTCCGGCAAGAGCCGCTCTTTTGGCTTCTTTGCGTTTTTCACGCATGGCACGGTAACGGTTGACCAGAGCTTTCACTCCGTAATAGGCAATGGGTGCAGCGATGACCGCAAAAAGCAAGCCACCGGCAAAAAAGGAGATGACAATTTCCCACCCCAGAGAAAGCAGTACCTTATATTCCTGATGGATGATCACATCCTTCATCTGTTCTTCCATATGGGCAAATGTGAGACTGCCGCCGATAAGTTTGTTGCCGATATAACACTGAACAGGATAAATGACGATGATCGACACATGATTGGTGACAAGCGTTCCAACCATGGCGCCAAGTTTGGAGCCTTTCAACAGAAAGGAAAGTGGTATGGAACATATAAGCTGCAAGCCGAAAGGGATCAGGAATCCGATAAATACCCCGAGAGCCCACCCTCTTGCAATATATTCAGGCGTGCCTTTATCTGTAACCGCCTTCATATAGATTTTACTCATCATTTTTTTACATTTTTTCCAGAATTTTCCCATTTTCTTTCCTTTCTCAATCCAACACAGTAAAATTCAGTTTTTTCAACAGTTCTTTAACAGCAGAGGGAGCATTTTTTACGGTGTAAGCAACCATTTCCCTGCGGAAAGGGTAAGATCCTCTCTGCTTCTCAAATGTTCCGGGATTTTCCCGTATTCTTTTATCATCTTCCAGAATATTATAGGTTCTGTCCATACATTTGAGCAGAAGTTCTTCCACACTTTCCCCCTCTTGTCCGCTTCCGGCAAGGTCGATAACAGCATTCTCCGGCTGCGGCAGATCTTCCGGATAAAAATCCGTAAGGGGCAGAGAAAAATATTTTGCCACTTCCTGAATACTTCTGCTTGTCCCGTTGCCTTTCCCATCCAGAGAATATCCGGCGATATGGGGAGTGGCGAAATCCACTTTTTCCAACAATTCCCGATCCAGTTCAGGCTCATTTTCCCATACATCCAGAGCCGCCCCGCAAAGGATTTTCTTTTCAGTAAGAACTTTTTTGAGAAGCGCATTGTCCACGACTTCCCCCCGGGAGGCATTTACAAGAAAAGGCTTTCTTCCATACTTTTCCACTGTGGAAAAGAATTTTTCATCTGCATAGTGCATTGTTTTATCTTCCCCCTCCCGGATAAGCGGGACATGGAAAGAAATGATATCGGAATTTTTAATGATCTCTTCCAGACTGACGAAACCTTTTTCCCCCTCTTTTCTTGCTCTGGGCGGGTCATTGCAGAGGACATTCATTCCAAGAGTTTTCCCCAGTGCAACGATTTTTTTCCCTACATTGCCTACGCCGATGACCCCGAGGGTTCTGCCGGCAAGAGATATATTGTTCCGGACAGCAAAGTGCAGAAGCAGAGAAGCCATATACTGCATGACCGAAGAAGAATTGCATCCGGGAGCGTTTTTCCAGATGATATCATTTTCTTCACACCAGGATGTATCGATATGGTCATACCCGATGGTGGCGGAGGCAATGATTTTTACCCGGCTGCCTTCCAGAAGTTCTTTTTTACATTTTGTTCTTGTACGGGTGATAAGGCAGTCCGCGTCCTTTACCTTTTCTTTTCCGGTCTCTTTTCCGGGAAGATATTCCACCGTTGCAAAGGGTTCCAGCACCCCCCTTATGAAAGGGATCTTATCATCAATAATGATCTTCAACATTCTTTTTTCACCTTACGATTACGATTTACGCTTTTTTAGGTTTTCCTGCTATTTTTGTCACCAGAAGTTCCAACGCCAACCGGGGATCGCCCCCTGTGACCATCTGTCGGGAAGCATGCAGAATGGCATTGAAGGCATCCGCCATTTCCACATCCGTGAAGCGGCAGGCATTTTCCCATGCTTTCATTGCCCGGAAAGGGTGCATGGAAAAGAACATATTGCCGGGATCATTGCGTTTCTGGGTTTCACAAAGATCTTTGAAAAAGTTGTAATTGGCATGGGAGGGAATGGCAAAACGGATACTTTCACATTTTGCCGCAAGCAATCTCTGAAATTCAGAATTTGCGGCATACAATATGGCGATCTCCGCAGAAGAGGAGGAACTTTTTTCCTGTTCGATGGTTTCAATGATACCGGGGATCAGACTGATTGCTTCCGCGGCATTGCGTTCAGCCAGGGCGGAAGAAAATTCCCAGCTCAAAGTTTCCTGACTTCTGCTGCATATTTCCCGGCAGTCCGCAAGAGTGATCACTGGAGTATCTCCTGCAAAAGAGGCTAATTTTCCGATCTCACTTTTCAGACGGGGGATATCACTGCCCACCGTTTCCGTAAGAAAACTTATTGCGCCGTCATCTATGCGTTTACCGAAAGAATCCGCCATCTCCTTGATCCTTTTATACAGCATCATGGCGGCACTTTTATCTTTGGCATCGATTTTATCGAACCATTCCATCTTCCCGCCGGAAGAAGCACATACTTTCTCACACAATTTGAAAAAGGCTTTTCTTCTGTCCAGATTGAAGCCGTCTATGATAATGGTCATATCATCATAGAAGCCATCTTTCAGAAAGTCGGAAATCACATCTATACGGCTTTTCTTTTTCTTGTTGGAGGGCTCATCAAGAGCGTCATCAAATTTATTGAAGTGTTTCAGCCATACGGTTTTGGAGGGGGTGAGAAAGGGAGGGGTCTCGATAGAGGTGATAAATCTGTCCAGAATGGCAGAATATTTTTCATCAGGATCGTCGCCGCGGATGATTTCCAGAGAATCGTTCTCCTCCGGCATATCGCCAAAGAGTTCCCTGATAAAGTCCCCGGCACGCTCTTTTACGGAAAATTCCTCCGTACCTGTAAAAAAGAATAATTTACCCATATATATTTCCGCCCCGAAACAACTTTTTTTATTTTCCATCGATACCCGGAATAAATGTCTCCCTACCGGTAAAGGAGGCAATCGTTCCGGCAATGATATTTATGGCATTTTCCACATCCCGCAGGTCGCAGATTTCAACAGGAGTATGCATATATCTGTTGGGAATGGAAACAAGTGCTGTTGCCATTCCGGCACGGGCAAGCTGCATGGAGGCTGTATCAGTGCCTCCGGTAGGTCTTCCGCCGCAAACCAGCTGGAACGGAAAAGAGTTTTTCTTTGCTTCTTCCATCATCTTCCCGACAAGAACAGGATTATTGTCCGCATTACGGGTAAGAATGGGGCCGCCTCCAAGTTTCACATCCCCGGCAGTTTTTTTATCTGTACCCGGCACATCCGTAGCGTGTCCCACATCCACGCAGAACCCCACCTGTGCGTCGATACCGTAGGAAGAGGTTTTCACTCCTCTTGTCCCGATCTCCTCCTGGGTGGTCCCCACAGCATATACCCCTACGGGAATATTCATGGGCACAAGTTTTTTCAATACTTCAATAACGACAAACGCTCCGATCTTATCATCCAGAGATTTGGAAATGATACGGTTTTCCCCGGCTCTGTGATAATTGGTACGGAAAGAAACCGCATCGCCCACCATAACAAGTTCTTTCACCTTTGCCCCGTCCTCAATTCCGGTATCGATCCAGAGATCTTTGAATTCCGAAGGGGTATCCCGCTCTTTCTGGCTCTGCAAATGAATGGCTTTTCTGCCGATAACACCGGGAAGAGGTCCATTTTGTGTAAGGATATTTACTTCCATCCCCGGAACAGTATTTTTATCCACGCCGCCCACAGGCCGGAAACAGACAAACCCCTCATCAGTTATGTAGGTGACTTGAAAACCGATCTCGTCATAATGCCCTGCAAGCATGACTTTGAAAGGGGCATCCGGATTGAGGACGGCAATGGTATTGCCCATGACATCGGTGGAAACAGCGTGGGCGAATGTTTCCGCATACTGCCGGTAACATGCCGCCGCTTCAAATTCAAAACCGGAGGGGCCGTTGGTATTCATAAACCGTTCCAAAAAGTATAAAGATGTATCAGAAAGCATAATTTTCTTTCCTTTGCTTGATTTTTGCATATTTTAAATTAAATTATATAGTTGATAATATAACACACTTTTTGAAAATTTCACTTATTTTGCGGGAAAATATTTATGATTATTGAAGAAATCAGGACAAAAATCGCCGAAGCAGAGGAAAGACTTGCGCAGCTGCATGAGTTTTTAAAGATCGACCAGAACATCAAAGAGATGAACGAAGTGGAAGCAAGTATGGCTGCCCCTGATTTCTGGGATGATAAGGAAAAGGCACAGGAAACTGTCCAGAAACTTTCCTCCTATAAAAATCTGCTGGAACCCTATAAACAGGTCGCCAATCTTGTGGAGGATTTCAAAACTCTGGGCGAACTTGCCGAAGAAGATGATTCTCTGCTCTCCGAAGCGGATGAAAGTTGGAAAAATCTTTCCGCAGAACTGGATAAACTGGAACTGGTCAGTTTCCTTTCCGGCAGATTCGACCGCAACAACTGTTTCTTCTTCATCCACTCCGGAGCAGGCGGAACAGAAGCCTGCGACTGGTGCGGTATCCTGATGCGTATGTACCGCCGCTGGTTTGAACGCAAAGGGTATAAAGATGAGATCATTGATCTGCAGCCCGGTGAAGAAGCCGGTGTGAAAAGTGTGACGCTCAAAGTTACCGGTGACTTTGCCTATGGCTACCTGAAAGCAGAACGGGGAATCCACCGCCTTGTGCGTATTTCCCCCTTTGACAGCAATGCAAGACGCCATACCTCCTTTGCTTCCGCCGATGCGTTCCCTGAACTCAATGAAGATTTGGAAATCGAGATCGACGAAAAAGATCTGAAAGTAGATACCTACCGCGCCAGCGGTGCAGGAGGGCAGTATGTGAACCGTACCGACTCCGCCGTGCGCATCACCCATATTCCCACCGGGATCGTCGTTGCCTGTCAGATGGAACGCTCCCAGCACAAAAACCGGGCGATGGCAATGCGTATGCTGCAAGCCCGTCTCTATGAAAAAGCGGAAGAAGAACGCAAACAGGCTGCCGCCGCTCTTGCCGGTGAAAAAAGTGAGATCGGCTGGGGCAATCAGATCCGTTCCTATGTTCTCCAACCCTATCAGCTGGTGAAAGACCTGCGGACAGATTATGAAACAGGAAATGTCAATGCGGTTCTCGACGGCGATCTTGATCCCTTTGTGGAAGCCTATCTGAAAAGTTCTTCCGAAAACAAATAAGAGTGGAAAAATGGATACCATCTTCATCCGGGATCTTGCTCTGGAATGTATCATCGGCACTTTGGAACATGAACGGCACGAAAAGCAGGAACTCCTGCTCAATATCTCTTTTTCCGGCGATTTTAGAGAAGCGGGGAAAAGAGATGATCTTAATTGTTCTGTAAACTACCGGGAAGTGGAAAATCTTGTCATTTCCTTTGTGGAAAATTCCTCCTTTCTTCTTCTGGAAGCCCTTGCAGAAAATCTTGCAGAAAAAATCCTTGCTTTTGAAAGAGTACAGGAAGTAAGTATCACCATTGATAAAAAGAAAGCCGCGTTGAAAGCAAAAAGTATTGCCCTGTCCATCACCAGAAACAAAATATGATTGGAGAAAATTCTTATGGATCGGAATGAAGGTCGTAAAGCCATCAGAAATGTCATTGAAGCCCACGCAGAAGAACTTATTTCTATTGGAGATCATATCTGGAAAAATCCGGAACCCGGTTACAGAGAAGTGAAAACCTCTGATTTTGTTGCACATGAACTGGAAAAACTGGGGCTTACGGTAAAAAGAAATCTTGCCGTGACCGGTTTGCGTGCAGATATAGATACAGGCAAAGAGGGCCCCACCCTTGCCATTCTCGGCGAACTGGACTCCCTTATCCTGCCCAATCACCCGGAATGTGATAAAACTACCGGTGCTGTCCACTCCTGCGGTCACAATGCCAGTGCCACAAACCTGATCGGAACAGCCATTGGATTAGTAAAATCCGGCGTTCTGGAAAATATGTGCGGCAGGATCGCCCTTATCGCCACTCCCGCTGAAGAGGGGATCGAAATGGATTACCGAAAAAGCCTCATTGAACAGGGGAAAATCGGTTCCATTGCCGGTAAATCCCAGATGCTCCGGGAAGGAGTATTTGATGATGTGGATCTTTCCTACATGCACCATTTAAGCAGTATATGGGGGTATAAAGACCACAATGGCTGTGTGAATAAAAAGATCATTTTCCACGGAAAAAGTTGTCATGCGGCAAGACCCCAGAACGGGAAAAACGCTCTGAATGCAGCAACCCTTGCTCTGAATGCCATTGCCATGCTCCGGGAATATTACTGCAATGATGAAAATATCCGTATCCACGGCATTATTTCCAATGGAGGAGATTCCATCAACATCATTCCGGACAATGTAACGATGGAATATATGCTGCGTGCGCCCTCTCTGGAAAAGATCCTTTCTTTGAATGACAGGTTTGACAATGCGGTTCTTCATGCGGCAAAAGCGGTGGAATGTGAAGCCACAGTGGAAACACTTAACGGCTATATGCCCCTTATTGATGATCCGCTTCTTGGTAAATTCATGGGAAAAATTGCAGAAGAACTTTTCCCCGGCATCACTTACGATTACAACAGTACATTCCTTGCCAGTTGTACGGATATGGGAGATATTGCCACTGTTATACCTGCGATCCACGGTTACACCCCCGGCGGAGCGGGAACAAGTCACGGCATAGATTATTACATTTCTGATAAAGATTCTGCCTATGTAAAAAGTTCTCTTTTAAGTGCCACTGCCGCCATGGAACTTCTTTATGGAGATGGTGCGCCCGCAAGAGAAATTGCAGCAGGGAAGAAAGATCTTCTCCCCATTCCGGAATATATTAAAATCATTGATAAGATCAATCAGGTCAAGAGCAGTCAAGAGCTTTAAAGAGTTTTCCGGGATCAAAAAATATTATTTTCTCAAAAAAAACAGGAAAAAGACTTGACTTTTTTGATTTTGGAGATATATTTATAGTCATTCGGTCACTTAGTTCAGTTGGTTAGAACGCATCCTTCACACGGATGAGGTCGAGAGTTCGAGTCTCCCAGTGACCACCAGCCTTCAAAAAAAGCCGTCAGATTCTGACGGCTTTTTTTTACGGCTTGGCAAGCCATCCAGCGAGCTGCGGGGGGATTGACAAGATGTAATACGACAGCGAAGCTGGCGAGGAAGGCTGTCCCGCCGGAATAAAATGAAGGCGGACAAATACGCATTGATCAACAGCAGAGGTCAAAAAGCCGTCAGATTCTGACGGCTTTTTTTTACGGCTTGGCACGCCATCCAGCGAGCTGCGGGGGGATTGAC
>JAGBXB010000015.1 GCA_017629515.1 Lentisphaeria bacterium
ACCTTCAGGAGAGAGCCCCAAACGCATTTTACTTTTTACTCCCCCCTCTCCCCCTCACTTTTTCCTTTTGTGCAGTCAAACTCTTTCGTAATGCTGCAGTTTCTTTTTCCATATATATGCGCCTGCGTTCATTCGGGCAAAAAACGCCCTCATTCTCTCGCGGCTTAGTGCTCGCTGCTGGCTCATACGCTCACAATTCCTTGTGAGCGTCCGCAAGGCGATTGCCCTGCGGTTCATTCGCACATCCACTGCGCGCTCGGCGGCAACCGCCTCGCCTGGCAACCGAACAAATCTCTTTTTTCCATGATTTTATGGGACAGAAGTGAAAAATTATCATGAATAATGATTCTGCCATTGGAAAAAAATTAAAAATGTGCTATCTTATAATGGTAAGAAAATAACTTGAACTTAAAGTAATAAAGCGGGAGATCCGGCAAATGGCAAAGTATGAAAAGATCAAAGCCCTTATCATCACCGGTGTAGGGTTGAATTGTGAAAAAGAAACAGCTGCGGCTTTTGAAAGTGCCGGAGCAGAAGCGGAAAAGATCCATTTGAACGATCTTCTGCAGGGCAAACGCTCTCTGGAAGAGTTCCAGATCCTTGCTTTCATCGGCGGTTTTTCCTTCGGTGACCACCTGGGCTCCGGAACCGTTTTTGCCAACAAGATCAAGTTCAAACTTACGGAAGATATCCGTAAATTCATCGCCGACGGCAAACTTGTCATCGGTATCTGTAACGGTTTCCAGACCCTTACCCGTCTGGGACTTGCTCCCGCCCTCAACGGTAAATATTTTGAACAGCAGGCAGCTCTTGTCCACAATGATTCCGGGGTCTTCCGGGATGACTGGATCCACCTTGCCGCCAATGAAAAATCCCCCTGTATCTTTACAAAGGGGATCACAACTTTCCGTCTGCCCATCCGTCACGGGGAAGGCAAATTTGTTGCAGATGAAGCGGTGATCAAAGAGATCGAAGAAAAAAATCTTGTTGCTCTGCGTTACTGTGCTCCCGACGGAAGCAAGGCAAATGGTTTCCCCCAGAACCCCAACGGTGCCATTAACGATATCGCCGGGATCTGTGACGAAACCGGCCGTATTTTCGGTCTGATGCCCCACCCGGAAGCATTCCTTTCCCCCTTCAATGCCCCCGATTGGCAGGCACAGAAACAGGAAGGCAGACTTCCTGAATGGGGTGAAGGCAAAATCATCTTTGATAATGCGGTAAATTATCTTAAATCTCTGTAAGAGAATTTTCAGTAAAATCAATCAGAGCCTTTCCCTGCGGAAGGCTCTTTTTTTATGCAGGAAAAGTTATGGAAAAACCGATCATCATCATTGGTTCCGGGCCAGCCGGACTTGCGGCAAGAACAGGGGCAGGGGAGATGGGGAAAAAGGCTGTCATCCTTGAAAAGGCCGACCGTCCCTCTCTGAAACTTCTTGCCAGCGGCGGAACAAAATGCAATTTTTCCAATATGCTTTCCAAAGAGGATTTTATGGCAAGATTCGGGCGGAAAGGATCATTCATGCGTAACGCCCTTACTCTCACATTCCGGGAATGGGTGAGTGATTTTCTTTCCGTTCATGGTATAAAAACCGTTCTTACCGATGATTTTTACTGCTTTCCCGCTTCCGGAGGGGCAAAGGCAGTACGGGATGCATTCTGTGAAGGATTTGACAAAGTTGAAACTTTTGCGGAAGTTACAGAAATTTTAACAGAAAATGGGCAGGCAGCAGGCGTTCTTCTGAAAGACGGAAGAAAAATAGAAAGCAATAAAGTCATACTTGCCGCCGGAACTTCCGCCTGGGCATCCCTGGGCAGTAAAAAGGGACTTCTTCTTGCGGAAAAATGCGGTCATACCATTGTGGATATCCTGCCGGCAGTTGCTCCGTTGCATATCAAAGAAGAGTGGGTGAAATCCCTTGCGGGGGTCTCTCTGGAAAAGGCGGAGATCCTTTTATATGAGGAAAAAAGTTCTGCCGGGGGAAAGAAGAAAGTGAAAGAGATCTGGAAAACAAGGGGCAATCTTCTTTTCACCCATGAGGGACTTTCCGGATTTTCCGCTCTTGATATGGCGGAGGAAGCCGGAAAAATGTGCCTGAAAAATACTTCTGCAACAATTTTATTAAAGGTTTTTCCGGAGAGAAGCAGGGAAGAAACCGCTATGCTTCCGGCATTGTACCGGAAAGAATACGGCAATAAACTTGTTCGCAGTCTCCTTGCGGAAAGGGAGAAATTGCCCCGCAGTCTTGCGGAAAATATAGCACGCCTTGCAGAGTGTGAAGAGATGACAGGATGCCGTCTGACTGCTGAATCGGAAAAAAATCTTATTTCCCTTTTATGTGACGGGATCCCCCTTACTGTGGAAAAGACGGGCCCAATGGAAAAGGCAATGGCGGCAAGTGGCGGCGTATCGCTGAAAGAGATAGATCCGGCAACGATGGAAAGCAAATTGATCAAAGGATTGTATTTTGCCGGAGAGATCATGGATCTGGTCGGTCCCTGCGGCGGGTATAATATCCAATGGGCAATTTCCTCCGGGCGTCTTGCCGGAAGAAGTGCGGCAATGGATCAGAAATAAAGACTTTTTACTTCATAATAAAGCGGAAGAACAAGCCCGCATCCAGTTCCGTTTCCGTCCGGATGAAAAGAGAATCTTTTTCTTTCTTTATAACAGTACAGGGGGCATCCGTTTCGATCTCTGCTTTACCGATACCCGGATAACTTACCTTGAAACGGAAACTTCTGGGATATTTATCTGTGACCCCGTACGCCGGAGTACAGCCGCAGATGGTGGCGATCACATCGCCTTTTTCCGAAAGACAGACATTGAGCATCCCCAGTTCCGAATAATTGGCTTTTTCCGGCATGAGGAAAGAATATGCTTTCATCATACAATCGTGCATTTCATTGCTTATGGTTGCCTGACCGCACCCCAGTTTCTGCCGGTAATCCTCTCTTTTTACGGAACAGGGAGGAACATTGAAAAGACAAGTCCTGCCCCATTTGGTTTCCTTACAGAAAAGGACGGCAATATCTTCTTTGCCATCGAATGTTTCCGAACCGGATTTTAAGATAACAGCATTACTGTTTTCATAGGCGGCAAGGGCTTTTTTATGTTGAAAAACTTCTTTACCGATCCTGCGTAAAGGTCTTTTTTCTTCCATCTCCTTTACGCCGAAAAGATCTTCCAGACCGCAGACTTTTTCAAATGCCAGAAGATTGATCCCTTTCTTATGGGCGGCACGGATTTTTTGCAGGATCGTTTTGGGAGTACGTTCCGGAATGGGGGGAAGAACAATAAAGGGAGCCTGCTCTTTTGTAAGAAAAGGCAATTCCTCAAAGGTTGTCTGTACGGGCGTATTGCAGCCATTATGGGCAAGTTCAATAAAAGCATATCCCATTGCCTCTTCCCCTGTATTGACTACATCCGTCCACCCTTCGATAATGCCGGGGGCCGGTTCATAATTGCATTTGTCTTCATGGTAATCACCAAGAAGTTCAAATAATTTGAAGTCATAACAGAAAAATGGCGCAGCAAGTTGTTTTGCCGGGGGATTGCGCAGCATATTGCCCCAGGCATTTATGAACTCACGGAAAGATTTTTTATCCGGTGTGGGACAATGGAAACCATGATCCCGCCAGTAATCAAATTTTCCATTTTTGAAGTAGGGCGTAGCGTAACAGAATGTATAAACGATACTTCTCTGGTGACTGGGCAGGCAGTCATAGATGCCGAAAGGAGGATGTGCCTGATAAACTGCGCCGTCGTTGCAGCCCAGACCGCCGCCATAGTAGATCTCCGGAAAAAGTTTCCGCATGCCCGGTCTCATAAGTTTGCAGTTGGCAATAAAGTAACTTGACCGCACAATGGTATAATCGCAGGAAAGATGGTATTCTTCAATAAAGAAATAACTGCCGTTTTTATTGCTTTCTTCATCATATTCATAAGAGCGGACAGCAAGACGCGAACCATAAGCACTTTTGTAATTCTGCACATAGAGGGAACTGGGGCCGTAAGAACCCCGCCCGATAGCGGGATTGATTTTCATGATCTCCTGCCAGAACTCTGTCGCCCGTTTTTTCAAGGCTTTTCCGGCATAGTCCACCCATTGGTTCCAGCAAGTGTTCACAAGTTCATCAAACTGTTCTTTACTCAAATGGTTTCTCTTACAGAACTCCGCCGGAAGATGCGGGGGATCATCAGAAAGCATTTTATCAATAAGGGCGGGAGTTGTAAGACGCAGAGTGATTTTATTTTTGATGAGAAACTCTTTGAGCAACCTCAACAAGGGACCGCAATGACAATCCCGTCTGTAAAGGAAAATCGATCCATTTTTACTTTCCCATTCCGGTACATCTTTATCCAGAAAATCCGCATGACGGATAAGTTCTCTGTTGGTTTCATTTTCCAACGAAAAATCCCCGCAGTTGCGTCTGGTAAGCATAAGATGCCATTTTCTGTGATAGACTTTCAGGAGTTCCCAGATCTTCAATTTTGCCCCGATATAGGGATAACGCATAACAAGAGTATAATAATGCCCCATGCCGCCCCAGCCGCCAAGGGGGTCAAAGGCATCGCTTTGCAGATTTTTGATCTCATTATTCATGGAAAGCATCACAGGAAGTCCGGAGGCAAGGGGAGGCGGCAATCCATCGGGATCTTCCGGAAGGACTTCAAAGACTTCCACATCATCAAAAAAGGTTTTCAAACCATTCTTCAATACGAGTTTCAGGTGATAGATCCCGCAGGGCAGATGTTTATTCAGGGTGACTTTCTTCCCGATACAGGCAAAAGAATCTTCTTTCACAGAAAGAGAAGTATTGGCAAGTTTCACTTTCACTCCCGGAACGGCTTTCCCGTAAGGATCCTGCACCTCACAGGAAAGAATAAACTCCTCATTGCAGTAACATTCTTTCCTGTAATATGTTTGCAAAAGGAAGGAAATTTTTTCATCATCATAAAAATAATGCTGTTCCTTTGCGTGTTTCACGGCTTCGTCATACATGGGGATATTTTCCGGGATACGGGAAACGATTTTCTTATTTTCAGGACTCTTTACCAGCAATCCCACAGAATCTTTCCGTAAAGAGGGTCCCTCATAGATCAAATTGCCTTCCTGATCCTGTATCTGCTCCCAGGGGCCGTTTTCGCAGAAAAGCCAGGGTTTGTGTTTGACATTTTCATATCCCGCCGCAACAATATATTTTTCCGGGAAATCCCGGAGAAAAAGAGAAAGTTGCATGGGCCATGCCAAATCATCCAGTTTCCGGTTGGCATAACTTTTCCAGTCTTTATCCAGTATCACCATTTTCCCGTTGCGGAAATAAATATTCAGGACTTCTTTTCCTTCCGACTCAATACGGATATAGGGACTTGTGACAGTATCATATTCATAGATCCAGCCCCTTGTCCCTCCGTCATCCCTGTCTTCACGCCCCCGGATCGTTCCATCCATGATACAATCCAGCTGTACGCAGTTGTTTCCGCAGGGGGTAATGGAAACCTGAAATTTCAGGGGTTCTGTCATCCCCTGTATGGTGGAAAGGATAAAGGAAAAAGTTTTTGAAAATTTGTCAACGGTACAGGAATCCGTGGAAAAAAGTTCAACTTTATGGATATGGGCGGTACTGCCGGGGGCAAAAAGCATATCAAAGCCTACCGACCCTTTTCCGGGAAGGTTTTTCTTTGTGATTTTTCCTGTATAAGTATTGCCGAAAACCGTGAAAGAAAGTTCCTGTCCTTTTACATCCAGTACGGCATCCATATTTTCCGGGGAGGGAAGAGAATCAAAAACTTTTTCACCAAGACTTTTCCCGTCCAGAAGAATACGCATTTTATGTTTATTGTCAAACTTCATTTCCAGAGTGTGACCAGCCATGATATTTCTGTCATAACGGAAATACCAGATAAACCCATACCCAAACTCAATATTTCTGAAACGCAAAGAGAAATTCATTTCCAGATGAAAATCTTTCAAGTCCGGTGTGGAAAGGAAATGTTTATTGCCGTTAAGGGTGATCCGGTACTCACCCTCTTCAAAGATCTGGGCGTGTCCATGGGAATAACTGGAATGATTTTCTATATCAATACGGTAAGAGTGATTTTTTTCATCCCTGTTTCTGAAATCCTCAAAAAAATGAAAAGCCATATTTTCTCCCTGCTTTTCCGGTGGAATTGTATATTTTATTCAGTTATTTTCATTCATTCTTCTAAAAAATTCTTCCATATAAAGGGTGCGTTCTTCGGCAAGATGCCTGCCGCTGTCTGTAAGCATTCTTCCCGGTACATGGCGCAATTTTACCAGATACTCCCTGTAAGCCGTATCTTCTCTGGAATAGGCTTCGGAGGAAAGGGCTTCTTCTTCCGTATTATGCAGTTTCGCCCCGATACGCCCGGCAAAATGACAGGCTCTTGCGATCCCCACAGCACCGATGGAATCCAGTTTGTCAGCGTCGTGCACAAGAAAATCCACTTTTGTAACGGGTTTCTCTTTCCCCCGGTAACGGTGACGGCGGACACAATCAGAAATAAGACAGAGAAAGTCTTCATCATTACATCCAAGTTCCCGCAGGATCTTTTCCGCTTTTGCACCGCCGGTTTGCGCGTGACAAACTTTCCCTCCGGAGGCAAGTTCCTCCGGACGGGCAATATCATGGAGAAGTGCGCCGATCCTTGCCGCAAAGAAAGTCTCTTCATCCACCTTTTCCATTGCGGCAAGTTTTTCCGTATTGGCAAGGACACGCATAGTATGGGCAAAATCATGGCAGGAGGGGGCTTCTTCCAGAATTTCCTGTACTTTCGCCTTTACAGCGTCAAAAGAAAGAGTATTACACATTTCTGTTTCAATTTTTCCCGGTTTCAAAACTTTTGGGCAGATCCAGAGAGTGGGAGTGACGGTTTTTGGGGATGACTGTCAGCCAGGCATCCTGTCCATATTCATCTTTTCCCAGTTCCACAACCATATAACGCTTTTTATCCTCTTCCTTATCATAACCTACGGTGGTGCCTCTGGGAATGACATTGTGCTTGTCGATAATGGCATTGCGGATGCGGCAGTGTTCGCCGATATCCACTTCATTGAGGATGATGGAGTTGTGCACAGTAGCGTAACTGTGGACAAAAACCGAGTTGAAGAGAACGGAATTTGTTACCGTGCTTCCGGAAACGATACAACCATCGCAAACAATGGAATTGACGGCTTTGCCGATTCTTGTCAGCCCGTATTTATCCACCTCTTCATTATGCACAAATTTTGCAGGCGGCAAACTGAAATGGTAGTTGTAGATGGGCCATTTTTCATTGTAAAGATCCAATTGGGGTCTGGTGGAACGCAAATCCATATTGGCTTCAAAATAGGCTTTGAGAGTTCCCACATCCCGCCAGTAGGGTTTCACATCAGGATCCTGTCCGGGGATCCGGTTGGAATAGAAGTTGTAGGCAAAAAGTTTGCCGGTGGGGACAAGGGAGGGGATGATATCTTTGCCGAAATCGTGGCTGCTGGATGTATTGGCATGATCTTCCCGCAATAATTTCAACGCGCAGGGCGCATCGAAAATATAATTTCCCATGGAGGCAAGAGCCATGGTGGGATCATTGGGCATGGGTGTGGGGTTTTCCGGTTTTTCCTGGAAACCGGTGATCTGCCAGGATTCATCCACCTGTATCACGCCGAACTGTTTGGCATCCTCAATGGGAACGGGTATGGCGGCAACGGTGGCGATGGCTTCCTTATCCACATGGAATTTCAGCATTTGACTTACATCCATCCTGTAAATATGATCTCCGCCGAATACGGCAAGATGATCCGGACTGAAATCTTCTATAAGATGGGCATTCTGATAAATGGCATCAGCTGTTCCGGCATACCACGATTTATCTTCCGTCTGCATCTGGGCAGGAACAGGGATGACAAATCTGCCTCTTGTATGGGCACTGGATATGTTCCAGCCGTTGATGATATGCTCCATGAGACTCTGGGATTTGAACTGGGTAAGGACGAAAATACTGTCTATGCCGCTATTGAGAAAGTTACTCAATACAAAGTCGATGATCCTGTATTTTCCTCCGAAAGGAACGGATGGTTTGCTTCTCTGATCGGTAAGGGGGGCAAGCCTTTTGCCTTCCCCTCCTGCAAGGATCATTGCAAGAACGGATGTTTTCATTTTCTACCTCCTGCGGTTCTTCACTCAATTAACTTTTCCTTATTTGGCCGTAATCAAAATACCATACTTCTGCGGAGAATAAAGGAACTGGATACCTCTTTATGCGTTCCGTTCCTTTCCAGTTTATCATACAGTTCCGCAACCAGATCCACTGCCATTGCTCCAAGTTCAAAACGGTCGTGACAGATGGAACTCAACTCATATTCTGCCGGAGCCGTATTGTCATAGGCGGCTATTTTCACATCCTCCGGGATCCTTATGCCTTTTGCTTTCAGTTCATCGATCAACCTGCAGGCAAGAGTATCATTCTGTACGAAAACAACTTCCGCCTTGCCTTTTTCCGCCAGAAAACGCTCTGCCATACAGCCATTGATAAGAAGTTCTTCGCTGGTGAAATCCAGTTGCGTGCAATGCAGATGCCTTTTCTCCGCAAGGCGGACAGCTTCGGGAATACGGTTGAGAAAACTGCTGCCGAACTGTTTGCTGTAAGAATGGACCTGATTGATGAAGCAGAGTTCACTGACCTTGTTTTTTTTCAGATAGTCCAGAAAGGCGGTAAAACCTTTTGTGATATTTGCAGATACCGTGGAAATATGAGGTTGGGAGGCTACTCCGGTAAGAAAGACATGGGGGATATTTTTGTATGCAATGAGTGCTTCCAGTACCGGATCAAATTCTTTCATCCTTGTTCCCATGGTAATGATCCCTATGGAATGGGGGACAAAACCATCTATCCATTCTTCGATCTCCTCCTGGGACAGATCGGGGGAGGGCAGCGCAATGAAATTGACAGAAATCTTCTTTTCCGCCGCCCGGTCAAGGATGCCGCTTATATATTCCAGAGAACCCATATTGTGCTGTTTGATATGTTTCTGAACGAGGACTGGCAGAACAAGGTTCAATGTGGGGAAAGGCGGTTTATAAAGTTTTGCCGCTTCCTGTGCTATCCTGACACCGCCTCTTGCGGACTTGGTTTCAAAAAGACCATACTGCATAAGATCAAGGTAGGCAAGATGGACAGTACCTCTGTTGATGGAGAAAGTTTTGGCTATCTGGCTTTCAGAGATGACTCTTGTCCCCGGCGGTACTCTTTTCCGCATCACGGATTTGTGTATCTGTTCAAATATCTGGACACGCAAAGGGAGGAGACTATTGAAATCAAGTTGTATTTCCGGATCGAAACGGTATTCTTTCATGTTTTTCTTCTGGGTTTTGAGGCCTTTTGAGATACCCCTCTTTCAATATATTTATATATTAACGGTTTTAAGATACCACCGGAAGAGGAAAATATCAAGCAGAGAAATTTTTTTTCTTTCTTTTTCACGCTCTATTTCCGGAAAAATAAGAAAAAGAAAGTCTGCGGGGCAGCCGGTGAGAATGAAAGGAGGAGAAAATGATCCCTCGGGAGTTTATCTGCTGAAAAGAAAGGTTTTTGACACAGGAAAAGATAAAATTGGAATAAAATAATGCAAAAAGGCTTTTATATTTTTAAAAGTGTGCTAAATTATTAAAGAACATTATTATTTATTATTGATGTAATTTTCATCATAAAAATCAATCCAAAAATCAAAAAGGAGTAAAAATGGCTACTGTTCTTGAAAGTATCCGCGCGAAAGCAAAAACTCTGGGAAGAAAGATCGTCCTTACCGAAAGTGACGATACCCGTAACCTCATCGCCGCACAGCTTCTTGTGGAAAAAGGCTATGCAAAACCCGTCCTCGTCGGTGATGCCGATGCTATCTATGTTCTGGCAAAAGAAAACAACATCAATCTGGACGGCGTGGAAGTCGTGGATGTGGAAAAGACCCCCAATCTTCAGAAATATATCGATCTTTGCGTTGAACTGCGCAAGAAAAAAGGCATGACTCCTGAACAGGCAAAAGAATGGTTGAAAGATACCTGCGTTTTCGCTGCTGCTATGGTTTGCGCCGGCGATGCCCACGGTTATGTTTCCGGCGGCGGTAATCCCAACGGTTATGCCCATGATACTGCTGCAAAGACCCGTCCCGCTCTTCAGCTTTTCAAAACTGCTCCCGGGATCAAATCCGCTTCCGCATACTTCATTATGCAGACCAACGATCCCAAATGGGGTTACAACGGCGCACTTTTCTATGCTGACTGCGGACTCAACATCAACCCCGATGCCGATCAGCTTGCTGAAATCGCTGTTGCCACTGCCCGTTCCTATCAGATGCTTACCGGTGATGAACCCAAAGTGGGTATGATCAGCTGCTCCACCAAAGGTTCTGCACACGATCCCATCATTGACAAAGTCATTGCTGCAACTGAAAAAGCACAGCAGATCGCTCCCGAATTTAAAATCGACGGCGAATTGCAGTTCGATGCTGCCATCATTCCTGAAATCGCCGCTAAAAAAGCTCCCAAGAGCGAAATCGCCGGTCACTGCAATGTTCTGGTATTCCCCGACCTCAACTGCGGTAATGCCATCTACAAAGCTACCGAACGCCTTGCCGGTGCCACAGCCATCGGGCCGTTGATCCAGGGCTTGCGCCGTCCCTTCAACGATGTCTCCCGCGGTTGCAAACCTGAAGATATCGTTGATTGTGCCGCTGTCGCTGCCATCACCGAATGGACTGAATAAGTCTTTCTGACTTTTTCAATATCCTTTTTGCGGAACGGAATCTTCTTTTACGGATTTTCTGTTCCGCATTTTTCTTGATTTTTGAAATTACCTATTCTGTAACAGGATCGGAAAAAATGACCAAAGAAAAACTACATTTCGGCAGATATGATTACGCTTGTTTCTGTGCGTTCATCATGTACTCTGTCTGTTCCCTCGCCATTCCCCTTATGATCGTAAGTATGGGGAATGATCTGCATTTTCCTCTGGATAAGGGGGGGATGGGGTATGGAGGATTTCTCCATATTGTCCGCAGTTTATTTATGCTTGGAGCGTTGCTCATTTGCGGATTTGTTGCTGCAAAACTGGGTAAACGGATTTTGACAGGCACAAGCCTTGTCCTTTTCGGACTGGGGATGACCGGATGTGCATTCACAACGCAATACTGGATGCTTTTACCCTGTCTCATCCTTGCCGGAACCGGGGAGGGATTTTGTGAGGGGATCGCAACTCCTGTGGTACAGGATCTTCATCCGGAAGCTCCGGAAAGATATGTAAATATCACTCATGCCTTCTGGTCTGTCGGGATCTTTGTTGCTGTTCTTCTGGCAGGGGGACTTATTGCACTGGGAGTCAACTGGCGGCAGGTGATGGGCATTATCGGTGTCCTTACTATCCTTGCCTCCATACTTTTCCTTTGGAAAGAAAATCCCCGGAAAAAATTCCCGGAAGTAAGGGAAAATGTGGATTATAAGGAATTATGGGAAAGAAGTAAATTTATTTTCCGCCAGAAACGCTTCTGGCTGTGTGCCGCCGCTATGTTTTTCGGCGCGGGTGCGGAATTCGGGATCACATTCTGGTCAGCGGCATTTATTGAACTGACATTCCAGACAAGTGTTTTTGTTGCCGGTCTGGGAACAGCTGCCATTGCTGTCGGAATGTTTCTGGGAAGAACCTTTTTCGGCTATATCGCCAAACCGCAGAATCTGCGTTACATCCTTATCGGGGCATCTTTCTCTACCATTCCCCTTACTCTGCTCCTGGCATTTCTTTCTCCCGGAGTATTGCCGCAGACGGCTCATTTCATTGTGTTGTTTATTACACTTTTCCTTTGCGGGATCGGGATCGCCCCCTACTGGCCCACTACACAGGTGTATGGGGTAAACAGTCTCCCTGAATGTGATTCCACGCTTCTTTATGTGTATTATTCTGCTCTGGGGATCCCCGGATGCGGATTTTTTACTTTCCTTATGGGATTTGCCGGAGATCATTTCGGCTTAAGGGGGACGGTCCTTGTTGTCCCGGTCTGTCTGCTTATTTTTGCAGGTATAATCTATTATGAATGCTGGATCAGATCAGGACGGGAAAAAACTTCCGAAGAATGTTGACAGAGTACTTTCAAAACTTCTGAAAGTATAAAAAACGCACTTGACAGCAATTTGCCTGCAAGTGCGTTTTTTTCAACTCTTTTTATTTCCCAGTGGTTTTGAACTCCATGCGGGAAAGCCGTTTCAAATTCTGAACGGTAAAGAGAATAGTCATCGTACCAAGTACCCATGCCATGGAAATGGCACTGCCGAAGCGCAAGTTGGTATAGGCTTCCTTAAAGATATGCAGTTCGGCTACTTCCGTATTGGCTCTTCCGAAGGTCATAATAAGGATCATACCGCCGGATTGGGATGCGGAGATGAATGCGCCCACAAAGTTGATGATGATCAATGCTTTTAATGTAGGCAGTGTCACATGCCAGATCTTCTGGAAGAAGTTTGCCCCGTCGATTTCTGCGGCTTCATAAGTATCATCCGGGACTCCTTTCAGAGCGGCAAGGTAAATAAGGCAACCGGGACCCGCATGTGCCCAGATGGTGGGGATCACACAGGCAAACATAGCCCATTTCGCATCTTCCAGCCATGCTACAGGTTCAAAGGGAAGCCCGAAAAAGCCGAGAATATTGGCAATGACCTGATTGAGAATACCTGCTGAACCGCTCTGATAGAAAAGTCTCCACATGAAAATAACCACAAGTCCGCTCATCACTGCCGGAAGATAAAATACGGTACGGTAGAAGATCTTCCCGCAGGAAACCTCCTGCAGAAGAATGGCAAGGACAATGGGGGCAAGGAAACCCAGCGTAAGCAGATATGCCATATACCGGAATGTATTCCAGATCGCCGCCCACCATTCATCGCTGAACAATACTCCTGCAAGGTTGGCAAGTCCCACCCACTGACTTTCCCCCACCACCCGGTATTCCTGGAAAAGGATCTGGGAACCGGAATACATGGGATAATATGTCCAGAGCAGAATACTGCCCAGTGCCGGGATCATGATCAGATACCCTAACCAGTTCTTCCGGAACTGCCAGCCTTTCTTTTTGCCGGAAAAGGAGTCTTTGGGAGAAAAGACCTGCCAGATATTGTAGATCACATAGCAGAACAATGCAAGAATACAAATGGCAACGACAGTTGTGACAAGCATCTGTTTTTTGCGTACATCCGGCGGAATATTTCCTATCATACGGAAATTTGTCCGGTCTTCTGCATTTTTCAGAAGTTCCTGCAGGATCTGCAAACGTTTTTCTTTGATTTCCGGAGAATCCCCCAGAGGCAGTTTCCCCTCTCTTGCCAGCTGACGGGCTTCATCCAGCGGTTTTGTCATATAAAGATAGACCAACTGGCAGTTTCTCCCATAGGGTTCGGGTTTTCCGTAACGGACAGAGTCGTGGTAGGCTTTCTCCCAGCCTTCGGGGAAGAATTTCAGATACTCTTCATAACCGTATTTCCGTAAGTATTCCGGACTCAATTGTCTGCCCTGACCCAGTTTCACCATCTCATCGGCATAGAGTTTTTTGGCTTCATCGGAATTATAGAAACTGATATATCTCCATGCCGCATCCCGGATCTCTTTTGCGGAAACAAGCACTCCCCGGGAATTGCGTCTTGCTGTGATCCCGGCAAAGATCCCGGTAACAGAAGCATTCACTTCGGTTGCGTGACTTCCGGCAGGGCCTGTGGGGAAAGAGGAGATCCCCACAAGAGCCGGGTCAACATCCGCTCCCATGGATTCGGTACGCAGATAGTTGGAGTACATCCCTACTTTCCCCGCCTGCAAGGCAAGAGTCACACTGCGTTTATCTGCATTGGCGGTGGTATAACCATGTTGAACGACTCCATCGGCATCCACCCAGCGTTCCGTAATAAGTTTGATGTAAAAATCCAATGCCACTGCCGCTTCCCTGCTGCCGAATGCCGCACGCCATTTGCCGTCTTTATCCTGAACGACTGCTTCCCCGCCTGCTCCCCAGAGGTAAGGGAGAAAGTCCCATGCTCCCTGGTCGCCGGCATAAACATTCATTCCGTAACGGTCTCTGGAAGGATCGGAAAGAATACGGGCAACATTGAGAAATTCCTCCCATGTTCTGGGCGGTTTTTCCGGATCCAGACCGGCATCTTGAAAAAGGTCTTTCCGCCAGAAAAGAGCACGGGTGGATATGTAATGATTCAATCCCCAGATATGCAGACCTTTTTTGAATCCGCCGATACCCGGTCCTTCCCGGTAGAGAACCGGACGGACAGCAGGGGGCAATGTATCCAGATATTTCCGGATACTGCCGTATTTTTTAATGACATAATCATCCAGAGGATACATAAAGTTCTGCTGGATATAGGTATCGGACATACGGAAATTCAAGGGGAGGATATCGGGGGCGGCTCCTCCGGCAATGGCAAGCATGAGTTTGGACTCCCAGCCGATATTGGGAATGGAGATCCCGCTGAACTGGGAAAGTTCAATATCCGGATTCCGGCGGCGAAATTCATTGAGCAGAGCCAGAGCCACCTTTGTTGCCGCTGTGGTGTTTTTCGGGTCGGGCATACTTGTTACCCGCAGCGGGATCATTTTCAGATTTTTTTTCCCGTTGTCTGCCTTTCCGTTGTCCGCCTGTGCCATTACCGGCATACAGAACTGAAACAGAAATACAGCAAGAAGCCCATACAGTAAACTTTTTTTGCAAAAAAAGTTCTGCAGTATATCTTTCTTTATCCTTATCATCTTTCCTCCTTTTCCTGCGCTTTTTTGTCCTGCATTACATATATGCAATATATTATAACACAATATCACTGCATTTCAAGGTATATTCCCTGTTTTGCCTTTTTTCTTTGGCAGAATGAGGTGATTTCAAGAGATGAGACAGAGAGAACCGGGGCAATCCCGTACAGTTTTTAATGCGCCCACTTCCATTTTTTCCATATCATAGGGGAAAAATACCGTCTGATTGGTGAATTCGTGACAAACTCCAAGCATTTTGCCGCCGGGAAGAAAATTCATATCTCTGGGACTTGAGCCGCAGGAGGGAATAATTTCCCGCAAAGAAAGAGTATGATCCTCCTTCACCTCAAAACAGGCAAAGGATTCATGGCCTCTGTTGGTCGCAACAAGCAATCTTTCATCCGGGGAAAAACGGATGGCGGAAGCCTTGGAAAACCGTTTGAAGTCAGCAGGAATGGTACTTGTGTTGGCAATACGTTCAAGTGTTCCCTCCTTATAGATCAGGGAGGAAACCGTATTCCCCAGTTCATTGAGCAGATAGGCATGGATGCCATCTTTTGCAAATACGATATGTCTGGGCCCTTCGCCGGGGATCTCCTTATATTCAAAGGAAGGGGTACTTTCAATACCTTTGCCCGGAGTATAGGGATAAAGGAATACGCTGTCCGTACCCAGATCCACGATCCCCAGATATTTGCCGTCGGGAGTAAAGAATGTGCAATGGGCGTGTGGGTGATCCTGCCGGGGTTTTGCAGGTCCTGTTTCCCCTTTATCCTCAATGACTCTTCCTTCACCGTCAAACACACCGTCTTTCAATTTGAATTCGGTACAGGTTCCGGTCACATAGTTTGCACAATAAAGAAATCCGTCGTCCGGAGAGGTGATAAGGTGGCAGCTGGAAATCCCTTTTGTTGCAACTTTCGCAAGAAAATGTAATTTTCTCCCCTCTTCCTCCACGGCAAAGGCTGCGGCATAACCGCTTCTGTCCTTTTCCGCTCCCACGACATAAAAAAATCTTCTGTCCCGGGAAAAGACCATGTAGGAGGGTCTTTCCATGGGAACAAAAGAGACCATGAGGGGAAATTCATTTTCCTCCATATTTTCCGCAGAAAAAATCTGGATGCCGCCGCCATTTTCCTCTATTGCGTTTGCCGCACAGTAAAAATATTTTTCCATAATGAAAATCCTTTTTCAGTAGATGGAGGCAGGAAAATAATATTCCGCCGCATTGTTGTTGAGTACGATACGGGAGGGAATAATGATCTCTTTCTTTCCCTCCGGAGTCCTCCCGCCATTGCGCAAACCTGCAAGAGCTGCCTCAATGCCTGTGGAGATCATTGCCGGAGAGTAGGTGATGGTAGCCTTGACAAGGGGATCATTTTCCATGATCATTTTTACTGTACCTTTTGCTCCGCCTCCGCCTACAAAAAATTTCACATCGTTCCGTTTGGATTCCTTATAGGCTTTCAATGCGCCTGTCAACACATCATCATCCCCTGCCCATACAGCGTCGATGCGGGGGAATTTCTGCAAAAAGTTTTCCATAAGGAGCAAGCCTTTTTCCGTATTCCAGTGGGCAGGTTTTGAATCCATGATCTTTATTCCGGGGAATTTTTCCGCAATGACCTTTTTGAATGTACCTGCCCTGTCGGTATTGATGGGGCACTGGGTCCCTTCCATGACAACGATATTGCCTTTGCCTTTGAGAAGTTTTCCCACCGCTTCCGCTGCAGCCGCTCCGAAACTTCTGTTGTCTCCATTGACAAATACATCCTGAATATTTTTATCCAGGGGATTGGAGACGATGACCAGATATACCCCCTGTTTTTTCGCCCGTTCACATACACTGGTAAGGGGACCGGGTTCCTGACTCATCACTACAAGGGCTTTCACATTTTTTGCAAGCATATTTTCGATCCTGTCCACCTGATCTGCAGAATTTTCCCCGGAGGCGATAAGGATCTCGATATCTTTATTTTTTTCTTCCAGTTCTTTTTTACTTTTTTCCGCATTCCAGACTACTCCGCCGGCCCAGCCGTGGGTCGCAGCAGGGATACAAACGCCAATTTTTATCTTTTTGCTGTTTGTGTCAGAACAGGAGGAGAGAAAAAGTGTTCCGGAAATAAAAAACAGACCGGCGATAACAGAAAATATTTTCTTCATTTTATGGTTTCCTGTTGTGAAAAGTATAAAAAAAATCCGGCAGAACATTCTGCCGGAAAAAGTTTACTTGATAAGCAGACTCATGATCGCTTTCTGCACATGCAGACGGTTTTCAGCCTGATCGAATACGATGGAGGCGGGGGAATCCATCACGTCATCAGTGATCTCATCTCCTCTGTGAGCGGGCAAACAGTGCAATACTTTCACATCCTTTTTACCCATTTTCAGTGTATCCATATTCAACTGATAGGGTTTGAGGATCCGCATACGTTCCGCAGATTCCTTTTCAAAACCCATGCTTACCCATACATCGGTATAAACAAAGTCGGCTCCATCCATGGCCTCTTTGAGAGAGGTCGTCCAGGAGGCGGAACCCGGCCCGATATTCATTTCCATAATGTCTTTCCGGGGAGCATATTCTTCCGGAGAAGCAATGGTCATGGTCACTCCGGAAAGTTTGCTTGCCAGCATAAGAGAGTTTGCCATATTGCTTGCCCCATCCCCGATATATGCCATTTTCACTTTGGAAAGGTCACCGGCATATTCGTACATGGTGAAAATATCCGTCAACGCCTGACAGGGGTGGAAATCATCGGTCAAAGCGTTGATGACCGGGATCTTTGCATTGGCGGCAAGCCCTTCCACATCGCTCTGTTTGAAGGTACGGATGACGATGGCGGAAAGGTAACGCTCCAATACATGAGCGGTATCCGGGATACTTTCGCCTCTGCCCATCTGGGTCATACCCTGATCCAGGATCACAGCGTGACCGCCGAGTTCGGTTATGCCCACTTCAAAGGAGACTCTTGTACGGGTGGAGGATTTTGCAAAGATGACACCGACGCTTTTCCCTTCAAGGGGGCGGGGCTGATTACTTTTGCCTCTGCCGCTTTTCAAACTTGCGGAAAGATCAAAGATGGTGGAAATATCCTCTGTATTGAGGTCCAGACAGGAAAGCAGATCTTTTTTCATTTTGTTACTTTCTTTCTTTTGTATGTTAGCTTTTTATTTGTTTTTTGCTGCGTCTTCGGCAAAGACCTCTTCAATAAGGGCGATGGCTTTTTCACATTCAGCCATGCTTACATTAAGAGGCGGTACAAGCCGCATAACATTTTCCCCGGAAGAGAGGGCAAGCATCCCTTTTTCCCGCAAGGCGGCACAATAGGGGGTGGCAGGGCCGGTAAGGACAGCTCCCACCATCAATCCTTTGCCTCTTACGGACTGTATTTGCGGGTATTTTTCTTTCATTGCGTTCAGTTTATCCATCAGGAACCGGGAAGTAACTTTCACATTTTCCAGGATATTTTCTCTGTCGTAGGTATCAAT